>JBDTKL010000047.1:0-3001 GCA_039935355.1 Candidatus Tumulicola sp. | reverse complement strand
GCCGGCAATTTCGAGTCAGAACTCCTACTATCTTTGGGGCACGCGCGGCTACGGCTGGAGCGTTTTAGTGGCGGTCGGGGCGTCGCGCATCGATTTGTTACGACGTTTTTATCGCGACGTTCGTTTGGTGCGCACTTCGGACGAGCCGTATCGCTGGATCGTCGAAGGGCCGTCGCCGATCTATATTTGCCGCGACCCGATCGCACCGCTTTCGGCTATTTGGTCGAGCTTGCGCTGGTACGGGGCGTGACCATAGCGACATAGCTCGAAACCGCAGCCGTGGCGTGGTGAGGGTACTCCGTACAGTGTGTCGCGCGACGCCGAACGCGGGTTTACACTCCTCGAAACGGTGGTCGCTGTTGCGATTATCGCGATGCTGGCCGGGGTCGTCGTTTGGTCGTTGGCGCACCGACCCGCGGCCGCGTGGCAGGCCGCAAACGACTTCGATGGCGCTTTCTCTGCGGCACGCGCGATCGCGCAAACGCAATCGAACGGCGCCACGCTGGCATTCTTGCCCCGCACTGACGGCAAAGGCGGTTTTAGGTTGCGGGTATACGCCGGACGTCCGAACGGCCAAAGCGGGGTGGTGGCCGACAACGTGATGCCGGTCGATTCAATGGCGGGCGTAACCGAAGTTGGTTTTGGTAAACCGCCTTTCTCGTTTTTTCTAGGAGCGTCCGATCATGTCAGCGGGCGCGCTCACTATCCGAAGGTCGACGGCGCGCATGTGACGTTCGCGACGATCGAGCGCGAGCCGGAGTGTCCGGCCGCCGGTTTTACGTTGCGCTTCTTCTCGCCGGGACGCGCGGCGCTCACGCGACATCTCGCCTGCACCGTCTGGATCGCAACCGCTCCGCTCCCAAACCCCTCGCCTACGCCCAACGTGCCGATCGTCGTTCCGACGTCGCTAACGTATTTCTGGCCGGCCGATCGCGAGCAGACGTTCGACGCCAGCGAATGGGGCTACACGCATTGGTTTGCAACGACCGACGCTTTTCGCTGCGGCAACGGGGTGGCGACGTTTCCGAACGTGCTGCCGTCCCCATATTCCCCGCCGTACGACGAGCAAGAGGGCATCGCTACGCCGTCACCACCGCCCAACACTCCGTACTCGTATCCGAACTCATTCGGGCGGGGTACCAACGACGCGCCGGCAGCGTTTCCGCTCGAGCCCAGCGCAGCGGGAACGTGTCGCGCGACCGTCAGCGACGACTTCGGACAACGCGCTTCGACAGGCGTCGATGTGATGGGTTGGCTGGCGGCGACCTACGCTGGAAAATCGTACGCACACTCGACGCAGCCTGCGCTGCAGTTTCCGCGCGGGGCGTTGGCGCAACGCGGCGCGAGCGTACGCGTCGGCGCTGGCAAGACCTACGATGCTCGGCCGTTGCAACCGCAAGCGTACCTCGATCCGTTGTGCGCGAACTACCTTCGCATCGAAACGCAGCCCGGCAACACGCCGCAACTACCCTCCAAACAGCCGGCGACCGCGACGATCGTGTTGCACGTCGTTACTGCTCCGGCTTCGCCGGTGCAATGCAGCGGGATATTCTTCGATCAGTATCCGGGTTCACGCGAAGGCGAGGGCGTCGCCTTCGGCGCGACGCTTGGAGTCGCGCGAACTGTAGAGCTATGGCCGCCCGCGATCGAGTTCGCGGCCCACGGGTCGTCGCTCGTGCAGGGCGCACATTGCGTGGCGCGTCCGTACGACGGCACGCAATTCCACGATCTTTCGAGTCCGCCAGAGTGGTTGTCCGGGCTGGTGTCCCTCGACGGCAATGGATGTTACGACGGCAGCGCGTGGATTCGTGAGCCGGAGTCGTCGGGCGCATTTGATGTTTTGGCAGCGCAGAGTTCGTGTTTGACAAATGGGTCGCTACAACGCGGCGGCTGGGCTCCGGACAACCGTCGTCCCGGACCGGATGGGTTGGCACTCGCAACGCCGCAAGGCGGGCGACATGACGGCTCGGTATGCGGCGTCACCCTGCGTGGCGATCCGAACGCGCCGAACGGTGGCGTCGTCGCAGTAGTAGCGCGCGTCGTTACGACATGCCCGCAGAAAGGTAACGCATGGCTGGGGCCGCGCGACGGCATTTGTTACGACTTGTACGACGAGGTGACGGGGACGACCGAAAACGGCGGTTGGATCGAAGAGAGCAACGTTGGACTGTACGTGCCGCACGGAACGAGCGGTGACGCGTTGTACGAATGGATCGTGGGCGACGGTTCGTGCTACATCCAAACGTTGTTGGGAACGCCATTCGCGAACTGGACGACCATCCTCGGCAACGGCGATCCAACGCCGCCGCCTGCGCCGTCACCCTCGCCGCTTGCGAATCCGGCGGGATTCGGCGTCAACGACATCGCGCACGCGAGCGGACTCACGAGCGCTCCGGATCCCAAGCCGACGCAACCCCCATCGCAGGATTGCAAATAACGGATAACATTAAAGCAACGCGCGAAGTTCGTCCGCAGACAGTCGAGCGACTTTCAGAATCGCGGCGACGGTTGGAGTTTCGCGCCAATCGGCGAGCGCCGATTTGTGGTAGCTTCGCCACCGTCAGGCGGCTGGGCTTGAAACCGCCACAATCTCTAAGCGAGCGGCGTCCGCATCGGACGGCGGTACGTCCTCGCCGAGATCGCGGCGAGCGGCTAAGCTCAGATCTATTGCCTCGCGCGCCATTTTAAGAGCGTTTTCAAGATTTTCGCCCTGCGTAACGATCTCGGGCAGCGCCGGAACGCCGATGGTAAAGCCACCGCCTTCGTTCGGAGCGCACGGCTCTAAGATTAGGGCGTAGCGCAGTTCAGACATGCTGAGCGTTTCGAGAGAGCGCGTTCGAGTCATTGTGCCCTCGCCGCGCTGCTCGACGCCTATTTTACGGCGTAAAGCGATACAACGTGCCGTCGCCGTTGCTGCCGCCGGCCGGCGCCGTGCCATACAGTTGGTCGCCGATCGCTAAGAGTCTACCGAACGGTTCGCTACCGTCGCTGATGCCTCGGA
>JBDTKL010000046.1:0-4589 GCA_039935355.1 Candidatus Tumulicola sp. | reverse complement strand
GAGTGACCGGCGCGTACTCTAGCAGGTCGGCGGAGCTATACGGAACGTGACGATCGAACGACTCCACCCCAAGGTCGATTTTCCGCAACACCATCGCGGCCAGCGGCAACTTGAACGTGCTGCACATCAAGAAGCGTTCGTGCGCGCGATATCCCAAGGTCTTTCCTGAGTTAGTATCGATCGCGAAGACGCCTAAGCGTCCACCGGTCGACCGTTCGAGCGCTGCCAGCGCGTTGGAGTATGCCGTCGCGGCAGCCGCGCCTACCGGTGTCGAGACCGCAAGCGCAAGGGCAGAAACGCCGCCAAAAAACTCGCCTCGTCGCATCGCCGGATCGATTCACAATCGTCGCTGAGGAAACCTCGCTTTAGGGCCGAACGTGCGATGGATGCACGGAATTCTCATCGCGCTTTGCTGCCTCGTATCGGGCAACGTACACTCGCCGTCCGGAGCTCCGATCGCCCAAGCGCAGATCGTTCTGTCCGGCCCGGTAAACGTCCGAGCGACGACCGACGCAAAAGGCGCATTCTCCGTGCAAGTATCGCCCGGACGCTATACCGTGGGGGCGAACGCCGGCGGCTTCATCGCGATTCAAGCCGACATCGGAGAGATCGACCGCGATTCGACTGTCGACGTCGCGCTGGAGCCGGCGGACTCCCCGAAACTTCGTACGATCGGCGAGGTGCGCGTTAACGGAGGATACGGACTCGTGCGCAGCGCCGTCCCCGAAATGAGCGTTTCGCGTTCGGAGATGGACGCGCTCGGTTACAGCACGGTGTTGCAGGGTCTGCAGCAAATTCCGTCCGTCGTCATCCAGCATCCCGACTCGGGCGCGCCTACCGCTCCCGCCGTCGTGTCGCTGCGTGGGCCGGACCCATCCGAATCGCTGGTAACGCTCGACGGCCAAGTGCTCAACGACGGCAACACCGGCGACCTCGACCTCTCGCAATTCGCTGTGCCGGCATTCAACAGCGTCAACGTGACCGAGGGACTCGGGCCAACCGATAGTGAGGGCAGCAACACGTTCGGCGGCGCCGTCAACCTGGTGTCGCTCCAGCCGACCCAGCAAGACCATTTTGCAGTGTCGGGATCGGCCGGGTCCTACGGCACCACGCAGACCTGGCTGAACGCCACCGGCTCTATCGGGAAACTCGGCTACGCGGTAGCGGGCAACGTGTACCAATCGGCCGGCCAAGTCGACCAGTATACACCGGTCTATCCATCTAACAATGCGCCGTCGAAACATTGCGATTTGGTGGGCGGCGCGGTCGCCACGCCCGCCGCGCAACCACAGAACTGTGCGGTGCTCACGCACCTCGGTTCGTCCATCAACGCCAAGCTCGGCCTGGTGAACCTCGATTACAACTTTTCGCAACGCGCCGATGCCGGCGTCCGTATCTTCACGCTCGGCAACTTTCGCGACGAAAGCAGCGCGGTGAACGGCGTCGCCGGCAACCCATTCGAGCCGTGCGACCCAACCGACTCGAGCGCGCCGGCTTGTCCCAGCGGTTTTACCGGCACGCCGAACCCTCGTTACGGCGACAACGTCGGTACGGGCAACGCAATCTTTACGCAAAACATTCGCGCCTACGACGCGTATTCGCGTTCGGTGCTCGGGTCGGGAACGCTGCTGGCGGAATTCTATGCCAACGACAACGACGTCGATCTTTCGGGCGGATCGGGCGCGACGTCTCCATACGACGTATCGCATCAAGATAAGCGCTACAACGAAGCGCTGTCGTGGGGGCGCACGTTCGAAACCGGTGCGTTTTCCTTCGGCGGATACGCGCGTCAAGAATCGCTCGCCGCAAACGGTATCGACGGAACGCTATCGCAAAGCGTCAATGCATACTTCGCACGCGGCGCCCAGCAATTCGGCCGCCTGCGCCTCTCGGGCGGTCTCTACGAAGCCGATTACTCGACGTTCGGCAGCACGCTGGATTGGCGGCTCGGACTCAGCTACGACCTCAATGCGTCGAACGTGATCCACGCCTCCGCCGGCACCGGATTTCGCGCGCCGTTGTTGATCGAACGATACTATTTTCCGCCGGTGCTGGTTAACGGCAAGCCCCAACCCAATCCCGGGCTTCCGCCACCCGATCAGAACTGCGTGGTCGCCGGACAAGGAAATCCGAACGAGCGTCCGGAGCACGCAACCGAATACGAGCTCGGATATTCGCATCTCTTTTCCACCCAGTCCGATCTCGACGTGTCGTTGTACCGCTCGAACCTGCGCGACACGATCGAGAATTATTACCCCTTCGGAGCGTGCAACTCGAAGTTGGGATACGAATACGAGATTCCAATCAACATCGGTAACGCGGTCTACGAGGGCGCCGAAGTGCGCTATCGCCAAGGATTTCCGCAGCAGCACCTGACGATGGTGCTATCGTACGGCCTTAACGTCGCGTATCCGTACTCACTCGGTCCCAATGTGTCGAATCCGACCTCGGGCGGTAGCTTGGTCGACGACGAGCAATTCCTGGGCGTTCCGCAACAACAAGGCTCGGCGACATTGACATGGGCGCAAAACGGCTGGCACGCATCGACGGCGGCGACCTTCAGCGGCCGCAACAATCCGTTGAACCAGCAACCGTTCACGATCGTCGACGGCGCGATCGGTCATGACTTCGGAAGGCTCGACGTGACGCTGGCGGCATCCAATATCTTCAACGCCGTTTCCGGACCCTTCACGCAATATCTGGCCGGCGTTCCCTATCGCGGATTGTACGCGGGTCCGAACGGCTCGCAATATCAGGCGAATTTGCCCACCGATCAGCTCGACGTTCAGCCGGCTTCGATTCGTTTTATCGTGACATTTCACCAATGATTCACCAGTAGGAGTGCAATCGTGCAGCGACTTCTCATTGTAACGTTCTCGTTCGTTCTGACACTCGGCCTCGTATCGTCGAGCGCACGCGCCGCCGCGAAGGATCCGCAACAGCAGTTAATGAGCCGGCTTTCTTGGCGCAGCATCGGCCCGTACATCGGCGGTCGCGTCGTCGCGGTGGCCGGCGTTCCGAGCAACCCCGATCTGTTTTACATGGGCGGCGTCGAGGGCGGTATTTGGAAAAGCACGGATTACGGGCAAAACTGGTCGAACATTTCCGACGATACGTTGCCGGGAATCGCTAGTCCGATCGGCGCCCTGGCAGTTGCCGACTCGAACCCGAAAGTGATATACGCCGGCACCGGCGAGTCGGATATCCGCAACGATTTCGACACCGGCGACGGCATCTACAAATCGACGGACGCCGGCAAGACATGGCGCTACGCCGGTCTACGCGAGACCCATATGACCACGAATTTGACGATCGATCCGCGCAACGCCAACGTCGTCTACGCCGCTTCGATGGGCCACGTCTTCGCGCCGAACCCAGAGCGCGGAATATTTAAAACGACCGACGGCGGAAAATCGTGGAAGCGCATTTTATACGTTGACGCCGACACCGGCGGCGTCGACATGTCGATGGACAAACGCGATCCCAACACTATCTATGCATCGATGTGGCAAGCACAGCGATTTCCGTGGAAGCTCGTTTCCGGCGGCCCCGGCAGCGGGCTCTATAAAACGACCGACGGCGGCGCCCACTGGACGAACCTCTCTCGCAACCCCGGCTTTCCGACCGGTACGCTCGGGAAGATCGGCGTGTCGATCGCACAGTCGGATCCGCGCAGAGTCTACGCCATCGTGCAAGCAAAGGACGGCGGCGTGTTTCGCTCGGACGACGGCGGCCGCACCTGGAAGCATCTGAATAATCAGTGGAAGCTGCGACAGCGAGCGTTTTATTATATGGCGATCTTCGCCGATCCGGCGAATTCGAATCGCGTGTATGCGCCGAACGTCGACGCAATGTACGTTTCAACCGACGGCGGCAAAGTCTGGAAAGGATTGGAAGGCAACACGCATGGCGACCACCACATCTTGTGGATCAATCCGCGCCATACGAATATTCTATTAGAAGGCAACGACGGTGGTGCGACCGTGTCGGTCAATCGCGGCGACACCTTTAGCCGTGAAGATAACCAGCCGACGGGACAGATCTACCACATCGCTCTCGACAATCAGTTTCCGTTCCACATTTTCGGTGCATCGCAAGACGAGGCGTCGTGGGAATACACCTCGGCGTTCGTTGGCGGCTCGATACCGCCAAGCGAATTACACACTGTCGCGCTCGGCGAAAGCACGTTCATTGCGCCGGATCCGGATAACCCGTTGGTAACCTTCGGTTCCGGCTACTACAGCACGTTTGTCGAACTGAACCGCGTCACCGGACAAGAGAAAAACGTCAGCCCGTGGCCGCGCTTGATGTCGGGTGCTGCCGCGGCGGATATGAAATATCGTTTTACCTGGACGCATCCCGCGCTGTTCGCACCGATGTTTTCCCCGGCCAATCCGCGCGAGTTATTGCTGGTCGCACAGGTCGTCTTTTCGAGTCTCGACCGCGGCCGCACGTGGAAAGCGATCAGCCCGGATCTCACCCGCAACGATCCTTCCACCCAAGGTTTGTCGGGCGGTCCGATCGATTACGATAACACCGGGGCCGAACTCTTTCCGGATATCTCTTCGCTCGCCGTTTCGCCTCTCGAC
>JBDTKL010000045.1:0-4881 GCA_039935355.1 Candidatus Tumulicola sp. | reverse complement strand
CCCCACAACGTCCGCCGTACCGGCCACCGGCGCGGTCTCGATGGCGGTAGCCGCATCGCCACACTACATGCTCCCGCTCGGTGCCCCCACACCGGCCGTTCATCCAGATACGTTCTTGACATACAATGCCGGGCCGGTTTTGGTAGCGCCCAAGATGTACTTGATCTTCTGGGGATATAAGAAGGCAGGCGATCCCGATAAAGTCGCAACGCTGTTGACCGCGTATGCGAAGAGCATCGGCGGTAGTGCGTTAAACGGCGTCGTAACGCAATACTATGAGGAGTCGGGGGAAAAACAAATCCTCATTACGAATCCGAAAAACCAGTTTGGCGGAGTATGGAACGACAACTCCGCGATTCCCAAGAGTCCGAACGACGGTGACGTCTCGGCGGAAGCCTTGCGAGCCGTCGCGCACTTCGGCCACGATCCGAATGGATCGTATTTCGTCGCCACCGCGCACGGACACGCCACGTCGGGTTTCGGAAAATCGTTTTGCGCCTATCATAGCTCGACGATCTCCGGCAAGAACGTCGTCTCGTACGCGAACTTTCCGTACATCCCCGACGGTGGCAAGCCGTGCTTCGTAAACGCTATTACGCCTCCGTCCGACGAAGGCGGCAAAGTTGAAGGCGTTACGGTCGTCGCCGGACACGAACTTGCCGAAATCGTCACCGATCCCGATCCGTTTAGCGGCTGGAACAGCGTGCAAGGCGAAATCGCCGACATGTGCCAGTCGGTGACGCAACTGAAGAACGACCCGTTCGGTAAGAACTCGTGGACGTCGCAGCCGCTGTTTAGCGATAAAACGCAAACCTGCGTCCATAGTCTGTGACGGTTTCGCCTTCTCCCTCCGCGTCGCCGTTGACGGTTTCCATAACCGTCAACGACGCCGCGTACCGGAAGACGATCGACGTACGCACCAGCTTGCTCGATTTTCTCCGCGAAACGCTCGGGCTCACCGGCACCAAAAAAGGCTGCGATCACGGACAATGCGGTGCGTGTACGGTGCACGTCAACGGGCGCCGCATCAACTCGTGCCTGCAACTCGCCGCGATGCACGACGGCGACGACATCACCACCGTCGAAGGACTCGCGCGAGACGGCTTGCTGCACCCCGTGCAAGCGGCATTTTTGCAGCGTGATGGATTCCAATGCGGCTACTGTACGCCCGGGCAGATCATGTCGGCGGTCGCGCTGCTCTCGGAACCGTGCGGCTCCGGCGATGCCGACGTCGCCGAGGCGATGAGCGGAAACATCTGTCGCTGCGGTGCCTACGAAAATATCGTCGCCGCCATTCAAGATGCGCGCCATAAGCTCGACGCCTAATACGTGAAGCTGTTCGAGCTACGCCGTCCGGCAGATCCTCTCGAAGCGATACGCGACGTGCTGTCGCCGGGCGCGCGGTTCATCGCCGGCGGAACCACAATGGTCGATTTGATGCGTCTCGACGTCGAGCGTCCCGACGTGCTGGTCGATCTCAACCACCTCGGCTTGACAGACATCGAACGCACGGCAGACGGCGGCGTGCGATTGGGCGCAATGACGCGCAACGCCGACGTCGCACATCATCCGTGGATCGTTGCCGAATACCCGGTGTTGTCGCAAGCGTTGCTGTCCGGAGCATCCGCGCAGTTGCGCAATGCAGCGACCACCGGCGGTAACGTGCTGCAACGCACTCGCTGCATTTACTTTCGCGACGTTCACGCTGCGTGTAACAAGCGCATTCCCGGTAGCGGATGTCCGGCGCTCGACGGATACCACCGCAATCTTGCGGTGCTCGGTACCAGCGCGAACTGCATCGCGACCAATCCATCGGATATGAACGTGGCGCTGATTTCGCTCGATGCGATCGTTTCGTTGCGTTCGAGCGAAGGCGACCGCGACGTTGCGTTCGCCGAGTTCCATCGCGAGCCGGGCGATACTCCCGAATGCGAAACGGTGTTGCGTCCCGGCGAGCTTATTGCTGCGATCTCGCTACCAGTGGCACGTCCGCACGCGCGTTCGTACTATCTCAAGCTACGCGATCGCGCGTCCTACGAGTTCGCGCTGGCCTCGACCGCAGTAGTTATGTCGTTCGAGGACGGCACGATGCGCGACGTCCGGCTGGCGCTCGGAGGCGTCGCTACCCGGCCGTGGCCTGCGGCGCAGGCCGCTCGACTGTTGGAGGGCCGTTCGCCCGAACCGAAGCTCTTTCGCGACGCCGCCGAACTTGCGTTGCTTGGCGCCATCGGACGGCCGGAAAATCGCTTTAAGATCGAGTTGGTAAAGCGCTGCATCGTATCGGCACTCGCGCACGTTACATTGGCGGAATTCCTATGAGCACGATCGGCCAGCCGGTCGACCGTGTCGATGGATCGCTGAAAGTAACCGGCGCGGCAACGTACGCTGCCGATTGCCGGCTGACGAATATGCTGTATGGCGTACCGGTCGGAAGCACCATCGCGGCCGGTGAGCTACTATCGCTCGACCTGAGCGCGGCGCGCGCAACGCCCGGCGTCGTCGAGATCTTTCATCACGACAATTTCGAGAAGCTGCGCGAAGCGCCGTCCACCGGTATGCCCGACGGGCCCGATCCGATCGTCGACGAGCGGCGTCCGCCGCTGTCGGACACCAAGATTCGGTATTACGGTCAATACATCGCGCTCGTCGTAGCGGAAACGTTCGAGGCTGCGTCCGAAGGGGCGATGCTGGTACGCGCAACCTATCGCCCGACCGATCCGGCGACGCCGCTTGGCGGCGAGCCAACGGGTCCGCCTCGCGAGGAAAACGCGCGAGGCGACGTGGACTCGGCATTCGCTGCCGCGCCGGTCCGCATCGACGCAGTGTACGAGACGCCGGTCGAAACGCATAATCCCATCGAGTTGCACGCAACGGTCGCAGCCTGGGCCGACGGCCGCGTGACGCTGTACGAAACGACGCAGGCCGTGGTCAATCATCGCCGGGTGCTCTCGGTTATGCTCGGCGTACCCACGTCGCACGTGCGTGTCATCAGTCATTTTCTCGGCTCGGGATTCGGCGGCAAACTATGGCCGTGGCCCCAGTCGCCCCTGGCCGCCGCGGCTGCCCGAACGTTGCAACGGCCGGTGAAGGTCGTCGTAACGCGGCCGATGATGTTTCAAAACGTCGGCCACCGGCCCTATACGCACCAACGCGTCCGCATCGCGGCCGAACGCGATGGAACGATCGTCGCGCTCGATCACGACTCGTACAACACGACCTCGATTCTCGACGATTACGAAGAGTCGTGCGGTGAAGGCACGCCGTCGTTCTACGGGGCGCCGAACCTGCGCGTACGCAGCGCTTTGCGACGCCGCCACACGGGAACTCCGACGGCCATGCGTGGACCCGGCGCCGTCCCCGGCTTGTTCGCTACCGAATCCGCAACCAACGAGTTGGCGGACGCACTGCAGATCGACCCGGTGCAACTCCGAATTCAAAACGAACCGGAACACGATTTGAGCCTGAAGGTTCCGTTTTCATCCCGCCACTACGTAGAGTGCTTAACGTTGGGTGCGCAGCGGTTCGGTTGGCAGAATCGCTCGGCGGAGATCGGATCGATGCGCGCGGAAGACCAAACGATTCTCGGCTGGGGCGTGGCCGGCGCGTCGTGGATTGCCGAACGCTTCGCAGCCGACGTGAGCATCGAACTGCGGGACGACGATAGCGCCGAGATTCGCTGCGCCACGCAAGACATTGGAACCGGAACGTATACTATGCTGGCGCAGATCGCGGCTCACGAGCTGGCGATACCGCTCGAGCGCGTGCACGTAACGCTGGGCGACACGGATTTGCCGCCAGGACCGATCTCGGGCGGGTCCATGGTGACGGCCTCGATCATTCCGGCAATCGTGCGAGCGGCACGTTCTGCCCGCGAGCAACTCGCGCGCAACGGCGGTTCCAAGGCAACCGGCCATGGTTCGTCACCGGCAACATTTGGCGAAGAACATCCGACGGTTTCCCGCCACTCGTACGGAGCACATTTCGTCGAAATCGGATGGCAACCGCAGTTGGGTCGCCTACGCGTGCGACGCATCGTCACCGTCATCGACGCCGGGCGCATTATCAATCCCAAAACGGCGCGCAATCAAATCGCCGGCGCGATGGTGATGGGCGTGGGTATGGCGTTGCTCGAAGAAACGATCTACGATTCGCGGACGCTCGAACCGCTCAATCGTAATCTGGCCGATTATAAGGTCGCGACGAATGCCGACGTGCCGGCTATGGATGTAACGTTCTTGGATTATCCCGACACGCACGTCAACGAACTCGGCGCACGCGGCGTGGGTGAAATCGGCTTAGCGGGTGTGGCGGCGGCAATCGCTGCCGCCGCCCATCATGCTACCGGCGTGCGCGTGCGCGCCTTACCGATAACGATCGAGAAGCTGCTTCTTTGACTGCTACCAGCCGGACCCCGTAGTGGGTTGGCCGGTCGGAGTGCCCTTCGGGATGGGCGTCGCCTGTATGCCGGGTTTTGCGGACTTCGAAACGACGAACACGTCCCGCATACCGTCCTTGTAGTGGAAGAAGCAACCGACGAGATACGTGCCAGGCTTCGACAGCGTCACGGTTACAGAGCCGCCCGGCTTGATGATGCCGCTGGCATAACCGACGCCCAGGATGCCTTTACCGGCGGGTTTTTGCGACAGTTTCGGGCTGTCCGGAAACTTCGCGGGACGGCCTTTGATTTCGGCGACTACGTCGAGCGTGTGCGCCGTATTTTTCGATAGATTTCGGATCGTGAGTTTCGTTCCGGGCGGGAATCCTAACGCTTGTGAATACGTCTGCTGGGTGTATCCTCCAAGCGTCGCGCCCCAGAAGCTTGAGTGCATGCTGCCGATGCCTTCGCCAGGCAGTTCTTCCCCAACCGTGTTCTTGGGCATC
>JBDTKL010000044.1:0-7486 GCA_039935355.1 Candidatus Tumulicola sp. | reverse complement strand
ATCACCGTTGCCGAAAGGGCGCGTTCCATGCGCTCGATGGCCGCTTCGCGGGACGTTCCGAACGCCACGATCTTTGCCAACATCGAATCGTAATACGGCGGGATCGTCGCGCCGGCGAACATGTGCGTGTCGACGCGCACGTCCGGTCCGGAGGGTAACACGAGCCGCGTCAGCGTGCCGCATTGCGGCGCGAAGTTGGCGTTTGCGTCTTCGGCATTGATACGGCATTCGATCGCATGTCCGCGCGGCACGACGTCGGTTTGCCGCAAGCCCAGCGGTGCGCCGGAGGCGATGAGAATTTGTTCGCGCACGAGGTCGACTCCGTAAACCATCTCGGTTACCGGATGCTCGACTTGGATGCGCGTGTTCATCTCCATGAAGTACGCTTCGTCGCCCGCGCACAAAAACTCGAGCGTACCGGCATTGGTGTAGCGCACGTATTGGCACGCCCGCACGGCCATTTCATACAACGACGCACGCACGCCGTCGGGGAGATGGGGCGCCGGAGATTCTTCGATCAGCTTTTGGTGCGACGGCTTTTGCATCGAACAATCGCGCTCGCCCAAGTGAATGACATTTCCGAGATCGTCGCCGAGCACTTGGATCTCGATATGGCGCGGGTTGGCGATCAAGCGCTCGAGATAGACGCGTCCGTCTTTGAAACTGGCTTCGGCTTCGGCCGTGGCCGAGGCAAACGCGCGTTCCAGATCGGCCTCGCGGTCGACCACGCGCATACCCTTACCACCACCACCGGCGGTCGCCTTGATCAACACCGGATAGCCGATTGCCGCAGCGGCTTTCGCGGCGTCCGCGAGCGTTGCTACGATTCCGCTGCCGGGCGTCGTCGCAACTCCGGCCTCTTGCATCACACGTTTGGCCGTTGCTTTGTCACCCATGGCTGCGATCACTTCGGGCCGCGGACCGATAAACGTTAATCCGTGATCGGCGCAGATTTCGGCGAATCGCGCATTTTCTGCGAGAAATCCATAGCCCGGATGCAGCGCGTCGCAGCCGGTGATCAAGGCGGTCGAAATGATGTTCGGAATGTTGAGATACGAACGCGCGACCGGTCCCGGTCCGACGCAGAACGCCTCATCGGCGCGCGCGACGTGCTCGGACTCGCGGTCCGCTTCGGAGAACACCGCAACGGTAGCGATGTCCAATTCGCGGCACGCGTGTTCGACCCGGACCGCTATCTCGCCGCGGTTGGCGATTAGGACCTTGCGAAAGATTGTCTTATCCTCGATCGAGTAAGAACAGCGGCTGACCGTATTCGACCGGCAATCCGTCGCCGGCCGCGATAGCAACGATCCGTCCGCCGCCGAGACTGTGAACCGCATTGCGAATGCCGAGCGCTTCGATGTACGCCAACTCGCGATCGGCAGCGAAGGATTCGCCGGCCGCGGGAGCGGGCTTTGCGAGCCGGAAGACGCCGACCACGTCGGCGCGGATCGTATCGACGCGCTCGGCTTGGGGCGGTGCGGACATCCCGGCGGCGCTTCGCGCGCTGCGGCCGAGTTCGATGTGCGCCTCGCCACGTTCGATACGCAACGAAACGACGTCGGAAGCTGCCAAGAACTCGGCGAGCCGGCGGATACGATCGGCTCCATACGCGTCCTGAGGCATGGTCGTTAGGCTTCCGCCCGCCGTTGACGAGACCCTCGGCGGCACGGCCGGCGCGACGGTTGCCAGCTCTTCCGGCGGCAGTGCGTCTCGATCCGGCGCGTACGCGGGATCGATCTCGGCCAGCGGCACCAACACGAACGCGCGCTCGCGCAGTCGCGGGTGGGGTAACACGAGCGCACCCTCCGACCGCACGTCGTCGAACGTCAGGACGTCCAAGTCGATCACTCGTGCCCCCCATCGCACGCCCGGCCGGCGACCCAACCGGCGTTCCAAGGACTGCAGCGCGCGGAGAAACGGAAGCGGATCGAGATCGGTTCGCAGCGCGACCACCGCGTTGATGAAGTCGGGCTGGTCGATTCCGCCCCACGGTTTGGTGCGATACAACTGCGACCGCACTTCGACTGCTCCCAACTCGCCGAGTGCCGCGATCGCGCGCTCGATGGTCGCGGCGGCGTCGCCGAGATTCGCTCCCAGACCGACGTACGCGCGGTGCGCGCCTATGGGTCCCGCCTCCGCGACAGCGTCACGGCCGGCGTCGCGCCATCGAGGATATCGGGCTTGGCAACCGTCACCTCCGCCGACAAGACGCGCGGATCTTCCAAGACGGCGTCGATCAGTGCGGCTGCCAGACGTTCGAGTAGTGCGAACGACGTTTCGGCGACGATCGATACGAGACGCCGATGCAACGCATCGTAATCGATCGTGTCGGCAAGATCGTCGGACGCCGCCGCCGCGGTGAGATCGGCGTCGATCGAAACGCGTAGGTCGAACGGTGCGGCGCTCTCGCGTTCGTGTGGAAACACACCGTGCCGGCCGTATGCCCGAATGCCGCTCAGCGTTATCCGACCCACCCCGCCGGCCTCCAATCGCGCAACGTTGCATCGGCAACCCGCAGCGCCTGCGAGGCCGCCGCGACGTCGTGCACGCGAACGACGTCGACACCGCCGGCGACGGCTAGCACGTTGGCGGCAGTCGTACCGAACAGTCGCAAGTGCGCGTCCTCACCGGTTAGCTTGCCGATCGTACTCTTCCGCGACCACCCGATCAGCGTCGGATAGCCGAGCGCGACGATGCGCGAGACGTTTTGCAACACGGCGATATTGTGATCCGCGGTCTTACCGAATCCGATCCCCGGGTCGAGCCAGATACGCTCGCGAGCGATTCCTCGCGCTAACGCTCGTTCCACACAATCGAGCAAAAATGCGATGACGCCGTCGACCACATCGCCGTCGTACTGCGTTCCCACTTGATTGTGCATCGCCACGATCGGAACGGCGAACTCGGCGGCAACGTCGAGCAGCTCGTCCGGCGCGCCCCACACCGAGTTGATCGCATCGGCGCCGGCGGCGCACGCCGCGCGCGCGACGCCCGGCTTGTACGTATCGATGGAAATGGGTGCCAAGGGACAGCGCAGTCGAATCGCGCGAATCGCGGGCAACACTCGCTCGAGTTCGACGGTCTCATCGATGCGCCGATAGCCCGGTCGCGTCGATTCGCCGCCGATGTCGAGCAGGTCAGCTCCAGCCAACCATAAGCGTTCGGCATGCGCCGCAAGGTCGTTAGGGTCGGTTAAACCGTCTCCGGAAAACGAATCGGGCGTCGCGTTGACGATGCCCATGACGTAGCTTCGACTTCCCCAATCGAAGCGCCGCGATCGCAGCTCGAGCGGCGGCGGATCAATGCGCACGGGACGCCGCACACCCATCGCGTAGCCATGCATCGCGCAACTCGGCCACGAGGAACGTCGAACCGGTTACGACCACGACGTCGCCGCTCGCGGCGCGCCGCCGCGCCGCTGCAAAGGCGTCTGCGGCGGGCTCGACGGCATCGGCCGTCATGCCGGCCGAACGGGCCATCGCGGCGAGCGCATGCGCGTCGACGGCGGTGCGTCCCTCGGTTGAAAAACGAGTCGTGACGGCGTCGGTACCGGCCGTTGCCAACTGTTCTAAGATGTGTGGCGCGTCTTTGCTTTCACCGACCGCCAATACGTAGGTGATGCGCCGGTCCGGGAAAACGTCGCGTAACGAAGCGGCCAGATACGACGCCTTCTCGACGTTGTGCGCGATGTCGTAGACCAACGTAACGCCGCCGTCGGCGAACATCTCCATGCGCCCGGGAATAGCGGCTGCCGACAGCCCGCGAACGACTGCATCCGCGGAGGGTTGTAACGACGGGCGCAATCGTTCGACGATCGCGATCGCCGTGGCGGCGTTCTCTCGTTGAAAGAGACCGTGCACGGTCAAGCGCACGCGATAGCGGTGCGACGCCGTGATGGCTTCGAACGCTTGCGCCACCGGAGGTTCGGCGCGCATCGGCTGCGTCGAAACGACGTCGCGCACGCGGACCATCGGCGCGCCGGCCGCAAGCGCGCACTCGGTCAACACGCGCAACGCCGCCGGATCGTTCGCCGCCACGACGAGCGGCACGCCGCGTTTTGCGATTCCGCCTTTTTCGCGAGCGATCGCTTCGATCGTGTCGCCCAAAACGTCGGTATGGTCGAATCCGACCGACGTGATCGCGGTAACCTCGGGCTCGACGACGTTGGTTCCGTCGAGGCGTCCGCCCAACCCGACCTCGATGACGGCGACGGCCACGCGTTCGCGCGCGAAATGTACGAATGCCAGTGCGAGCAGCGCTTCGTAGTAGGTCGGGCGGCCATACTCCGGCGTCACGCGGTCGAAAGCCGGCAACATCCCCTCGAAGAGCTCGGCAAAGCGCTCTTGCGATATTTCGGCACCGTCGACGCGCGCGCGTTCGGTCATCGAATGCAAATGCGGTTTGGTATGCAGTCCCGTCGTATGACCCGCGGCTTGTAGAATCGAAGCGACCATGGTCGATGTCGACGTTTTTCCGCTCGTACCCCCGATGTGAACGACCGGATAGGCTCGGTGCGGATCGCCCAGTTCGGCCAGCAGCGCACGCATGCGATCGAGTTTGTACGAGGTGCGCGGCGATAGTGTTTCACTAATGGTCGACAACAGGTACGCGTGCGCACGTTCGAACGGCGGAAACGAGCTCATCCGTCGTTGACGCGATCCGACAGCAGTTCGATCGCATGGGGCAACACGGTAACGATCGCATCCAACGACTCGCCGACCGCCTTCGGACTCCCCGGCAAGTTGACGATCAGCGTACGATGGCGGACGCCCGCCAGCAACCGCGAGAGCATCGAGGTGCGGACGATCTTCAGAGACTCCGCACGTATCGCTTCTGCGATACCCGGTACTTCGTAGTCTAAAATCGCGGCGGTCGCCTGCGGCGTGCGGTCGCGCGGAGAAAGTCCGGTGCCGCCGCTCGTGAGAATGAGGTCGGCGGTTCCGGCGTCGGCGATATCGATCAGTTCGGCTTGCAGCTGTGCCGGATCGTCGGGCAGCACGCGCTCGCGTACGATCTCGAACGCGTCACCCAGCTTGGCTTTCATCACCGGGATCGTTGTATCCGGACGCGTTCCGGCTGCAGCCCGATCGGACAGGACCAGCAACGCCACCCTATACATCCGGCGTCTCGCCGTCGCGTCGCCACTTGCCGCTTTTGCCGCCGGTCTTTTCGACCAGATACGCCGATTCGATCGCGATGCTTTTATCCAAGGCTTTGCACATATCGTAAATCGTTAGCGCCGCAACGGTAGCGGCGACCATCGCCTCCATTTCGACGCCGGTTCGCGCGACCGTGCGCGCACGCGATGCGACGTGCAGCGCGCCGTCGCCGTCCCAACGAAATTCCACGTCTACCGCCGACAGTCCGATCGGATGTGCTAACGGAATCAGCGTCGACGTTTGCTTGGCCGCGGCGATGCCGGCCAGCTGTGCGGTAACGAACGGATCGCCCTTCGGGCCCGCGCCACGCTGCAAGGCGTCACGCGCATCCGCGTTCATTCGCACCATAGCGTGCGCGCGCGCGGAGCGAACCGTTTCCGGTTTCTCCGTCACGTCCACCATGCGCACTCCGGCCGGCGTGAAATGGGTCACTCGCTTCGCCTAATAGCGCGAAGGCGCCCGTTGAAAGCGCGCCCAGATCAGGCACAAGAGGGCCAGCACCCACAACACGATCAGGTGAGCGACGTGATGTTCGTGCCCGGGGCCGGATTGCGTAAAGGCGTTAATCTTTCCCAGTCCATATAAAATGCCGAGTACGAAAAAGACGACGGCTAGAACGACCGCTATAACTTTCATTTACGTAATAATCCCCCTTAGACCGAGTAGCAACGTGATGAGTCCGAACACGACGCAATACCAACCGAACGGACGCAAGTCGTTCGTTCGAAAGTAGCGAGTAAGAAATGCGACCGAACAATAGGCGGCAACGCCTGCTACGACCGCGCCAAGGAGCGCTTCGAGCAGAGCGAGGTGCGCGTCGGGCGCCAGTAGCCGCGGAATCTCCAACAGTCCCGCCGCCAGAATCACGGGCGTCGCGAGAAGAAACGAAAACTCCGCTGCGTCTTCGTGATTCAATCAGCACAGCAAACCGGCGACCATGGAAATTCCCGACCGCGAGATGCCGGGCAACAGCGCCAACGATTGCGCGAATCCGACCAGCACGCTCTGACCGAAACTCAGCCGTTCGATCGGCCGGGTGACGATCGAATGCGAGCGGCGGCGCAAGCGCTCGCCAAAAAACATCGTCGCGCCGTTAATTGCAAGAAACGCCGATGCAGCGATGGGCGAACCGAATAGCGCGCGCACTGGATGCTCGAGCACGACCCCGAGCACGCCCACCGGAATCGTGCCGACGATCAGCCGCCATCCCAAGCGTTCGTCGCGATCGTCGCTCAGCCGGCCGCGCACGACGCTCGAAACGAGACCGCGGGCGATCCCCCACCATTGGGCGCGGTAAAAAACGATCAGTGCCAGCGCCGTGCCGAGATGCAGCACGACGACGAACGCCAAAAACGACGGTGCGGAGCGGTCGATGTTCTTCCACTGCAACACGGCGGGCACCAGAATGGTGTGGCCGAGGCTCGACACCGGGAAGAGTTCACTCACGCCCTGCAAGAGCGCCAGAACGAGCGCCTGCGTCAACGTCACGGCGCACCGTTACGCGCAGGGACCCGGCGCGGCCTTCCCCGGCTGCCACCGGTCACCACGCGAAAAACTTGATGGTGAACGTGTAATCGCCGGGCACGGCGTGACAGTCGTGCAACGCCGGAGTGTATCGCGCTTGTCGCGCCGTCGAAACGGCGACCAGATCAAGTTGGCTATTGCCTGTGCTACGCGCGACCGCGGCTGCGGTTACCTCGCCGTGCTCGTCCAGCTTAACGTCGATTGCCGCGATGCCAGCGGTGCCTTGGGTGCGTGCGGCGTTCGGAACGTCCGGTTGAGGCGGCATCTCAGAAACGGCCGCTTTGATGTCGTTACCGCCGCACGGCTTCGGCGTCGGCGCTGCGGCGAGCGTCGCGACCGGTGTGGGGACCGCGGTCGGAACGGGTTTCTGGGCTCCGCCAGCGTTACCGGGTGCAAAACCCTGGGCTGCCGGTGTGGCCTTCGGCGCGGACGGCTGCGGATGCGGGTGCGGTTTGGGCGTGGCGGGCGGCGGCGGTTGCGGCGTGCGCACGACGATTGCCATGCTGCGACGCAAGATCGTAACGGTTTCGACATCGCTCGACCGTCGCGGCCGCGGGACGTGATACAAGATCGCGAAAAGGAAATGCAGGATCAGCGAGATCGCAAAGGCTGCGATGAGAACTCGCTGCGAGCGATTCAGTCGATGCATCGCAGCGGCGACCGCCTCGAGCGGCGCCGCCCGAAGGCGGCGCGCTCGAGCAACGGCTTACGACTCAGGCTGGAAGTCGGCGGTGAACAGATAGCTCCCCTGGACCGGCTTGCACGCTTCCAACTTCGGTGAGTAGGTGGACTGTCGCGCG
>JBDTKL010000043.1:0-2625 GCA_039935355.1 Candidatus Tumulicola sp. | reverse complement strand
GATTCCAAGGTTCATCGCACGATCGTCCGCACGACGCTCGCCAACTCGTGTAAATCCGGCAGCACCGCAGTCGCGAGGGCGGGATCCTCATTCGAGCGTTGTCGATCGATCCAGACGCGCGGTATGCCCACGCGATGCGCCGGAACGATATCGTGAAACCAGCTGCACGCTACATGCACCCACGGACTATCGCCGATCGTTTCGCGAAATCGGAAAAAGTGTCCCGGCGCGGGCTTGTAGCTTCGCACGTTTTGAGCGGTCACGACCCGATCGATCGGAACTCCGAGCCCGGTTGCGGTCAACGCAAACAGGTCATCGTCGCAATTCGTTAGGATCGCTACCGACCAACTGTCAGCTCGCAGTTGCTGCAGCGCTTCGACCGAATCGTCGAAGACCGGCAGTGACGCCCACGAATCGGTCAGCGCGGTCGCCGAATGGATCGTGTCGTCGGTTTCGGCAATCGCTCGCTCGAGCGCCATACGTGTCACCTCGCGATACGAACGGTAGGTCTCGGCTTCGAGGGCGGCCTCGTGCCAGTGAAACGCCTTCACGACCGCATCGGGCTTCGACGCACCGCTCGCCGTGAGAGCCGCACGAAATCCGCGTTCCCAGTCGACCAGCGTACCGAAACAATCGAACGACGCCCAACGTTCTCGCACGAACACGCAGCGACGCTTCGGGGTCGCGGCAAGTGATCCCGCGCAGGGGCTTCGACCGCAGCGCGCCAAGTTTAGGAGAGCCTAATATGTTGTGTTGGTTTCGCCTAATCACGCGCATCACCATACTGGCGCTCGCGGTCCTCGCCGCGGGCGTTTTTCTACCGCAGCGCGCGCTGGCAGACGCCGACGAGCAACCGGGGGCGACCACTTCGGCGCTCGGCATGCAGCCGATTCAGGGGCCGGTTCCGAGAGCGACGCCGGCACCCGGAGAATCTGCCACGTTCCGGCGAGCCGATGGCGCGTATCAAGCGCGACCGGACGGATCCGGACGAACCAAAGTGTTTCACATCGTCGAACGCGCCGCGCCGTGGGAGATTTCGCCCGGGCTTACCGTTATGGCGAATACGTATAACGGCGTCGTTCCCGGTCCGGCGCTGGTGGTCGACCAAGGCGATATCGTCGTGATCGATTACCACAACGATGACACGATGTCGGATACCATCCACATGCACGGCATTCACGATATTCCGGTTTCGATGGATGGCGTCGGAGGTATCTCGCAACCGTTGGTACGCCCCGGACAACGCTTCGAATACCGGTTCGTCGCCGACACGCCCGGCACGTTCATCTATCATACGCACGACGACGAAGCGATGCTAAACTCAGGATTGTACGGGGCGATCATCGTACGCGCCGCGCACCCGCTGCCGGCCGAACGCCATCTCGGACACGATTTTCTCGAGATGATCTCGTCCTGGCAAATTCGGAGTTCGGCCGAAAACGTCTTCACGCTCAACGGCAAACAATTTCCGGCGACGCAAACCCTCGACGTGCGTAAAGGCGAACGTTTTCGCATTCGCTGGATCAATATATCCGGCGAAGAATTCCATACGATGCACACGCACGGGCATTACCAGCATCTCGTCGCGCGCGACGCGCAGCCGGTGCATGACGACGATATGGAAGATACGGTTCTGCTCGGACCGGGCCAGCGCGTCGACGTCCTGGTCGACGCCAACGCCGATCCCGGAACCTGGCTGCTACATTGTCACGTTGCCGACCACATCGAAGATGCCGACGGTATGCCTGCCGGATTGATTACCGCCATCCACTACATCGGAACCCCGAACACCCTGACGTCGATGTATCGTGCTATGAAATCGGTCACGAAAGCGAGCGCGCCGCGCGCGCTAAGTTTTTCGTTGACGCTGTTACTCGGCGCGATCGCCGGTTTTACGATTTTCTTGGGCTTGCCGATCGCTCGTGCGCGCAAGGTGTCGCCGCAAACGGTCGCGGTCCTGAACGCGCTGGCGATCGGCATTCTTCTCTACTTGGTCGTCGAGATCGCGACCAACGCCATCGCTCCGATTAGCAGCGGCATTTCGTCGTGGAAGGCCGGAACCACGCGGTTTCCGATCGCCGCCGTATCGGTCTTCATTGCGGGCCTGCTCGTTGGCTTGGTTGGTTTGGGAAGCGTTGCGACTACCTTCGCGCGGCGCGCTTCCGCGCACGCCGACAATCCGATGGTGTTATCGGCCATCATCGCCATCGGTGTCGGCGCTCACAACTTCGGTGAAGGTCTTGCCATCGGCGCATCCGCAGCGTCCGGCGCCACCGCAATCGCGATTGCGTTGATCGTCGGGTTCGCACTGCACAACGCCACCGAAGGCTTCGGCGTTGCCGCACCCATGGTCGGCCGTTTCGTGCCGTCATGGTCGCAAATCGCGCTGGCCGGTCTGATTGCCGGCGGCCCCACGTTCTTAGGAACAGCCGTTGGATATGCATTTTACTCGCCGATCTTGAGCGTTCTCTTCTTAGCGATCGCCGTCGGAGCGCTCGTATTCGTTATTGGCGAACTCTGGTCGGTGTTGCGCAAGAGCGGTCTGACGCCGCTGGTAACGATCGCGGTGTCGGCCGGCTTCGTCATCGCCATGGCAACCGAGCTATTCCTCGATTTCAATAGCGG
>JBDTKL010000042.1:0-5860 GCA_039935355.1 Candidatus Tumulicola sp. | reverse complement strand
CTGCTACCGTGCTGACGATCGCGCTGGTCGTCGGCGTCGGCTTGTTCACGTTTGCCTTGGACCAGCTCTTCGGCGCTTTATTTACCTGGATTCACCCCACGATCGGATAGTAAGCCACAACAACGATGTTTGAAATCGGACGCGATCCGTTCGCGGAAACGACGGACGTTCGCTCGGAACAGCCCATAGACGACGCACAGATGGGCGACCTCGCCGGATCCTCTGACGATACCGTCGCCGAGGTGACTGCAACCGCGGAGACCGTCGAGGCCGCCGGCGATGTTGCCGTTCCCGCCGCTGACGATGCCGGCGCCAACGCAGCCGGCGACGATGCTGAGGCTGCCGAATCCGTCTCGATTTCGCCGCGTGCCAAGGACGACCGCAACTGGTTCGTCGTGCACACGTACTCCGGGTACGAGAACAAGGTCAAAGCCAATCTCGAGCGCCGGATTCACTCGATGAACATGCAAGACAAGATCTTTCGCGTGCTCGTCCCGATGGAAGACGAAGTCGAGTTTAAAGACGGCAAGCGCAAGATCACCCCGAAGAAAGTCTTTCCGGGTTACGTCCTCGTCGAAATGACGATGGACGACCAGTCGTGGTACGTGGTGCGCAACACGCAAGGCGTCACCGGCTTCGTCGGCAGCCCCGGACCGGGCGAAAAGCCCGTGCCGCTGCCCGATAAAGAAGTCAAGACGATCCTCAAGCAGATGGGTATCGAGGCTCCCAAACTCAAGATCGACTTCAAGAAAGGCGATCGCGTCAAGGTCACGTCGGGACCGTTCTTCGACTTCACCGGCGTCGTCGACGAGATCACGCCCGAAAAAGAACGCCTGCGCGCGCTCATCTCGATCTTCGGCCGCGAAACACCGGTCGAGCTGGAGTTCTTCCAAGTCGAGAAAGTCTAGCGCCGCACCGGCTGCTACAGATCTGTTCGCGGGAACGACCCCGGCTCGCGAACGTTTTGAGGGGCAGAAGCGCTGAAGGGCGCATCGTTAAGGAGAAACGTACGTGGCAAAACGAGTCGTAGGCAAAATCGGCCTACAGATTCCCGCCGGCAAAGCGACGCCGGCTCCCCCGATCGGTCCCGCCTTGGGACCGTATTCGCTCAACATCATGGACTTCTGCAAGCAGTACAACGAACGTACCGCATCGCAGGCAGGCATGATCATTCCCGTCGAGATCACGGTGTTCGAGGACCGGACGTTTACGTTCGTTACCAAGACGCCGCCGGCGTCGTTCTTGATCAAACAGGCGCTGAAGATAGACTCGGGCAGCAAAGAGCCGAATCGCAACAAGGTCGGTAAGCTGACGCAAAAGCAGCTCGAAGACATCGCAAACGTGAAGATGCCCGACATCAACGCCAACGATATCGACGCCGCGAAGAACATCATCGCCGGAACGGCGCGTTCGATGGGCGTGGAGGTTGAAGCCTAATGCCGCAACATCACGGAAAACGCTTCAAGAAGCTGACCACTGAGTTCGATCAAAAGCAATCGTTCACCGCATCCGACGCCGTCGCTCTGGTGAAGAAGAACGCCAACGCCAAGTTCAACGAAACGGTCGAGGCACACATCCGCTTAGGCGTCGACCCAAAGAAGAGCGATCAGAACGTGCGAGGCACCGTCTTGCTGCCGCACGGGACGGGCAAAGTTGTGAACGTGATCGCGTTTGCCAAAGGCGATAGCGCCAAGGCGGCGCAAGAGGCCGGCGCGGACATCGTCGGCGATCAGGATTTGATCGATCGCGTTAAGGGCGGCTTCACCGAATTCGATATCGCCGTCGCGACGCCGGATATGATGGCGCAAGTCGGGCGCGAGCTCGGCCGTATTCTCGCGCAGAAAATGCCGAACCCGAAAGCTGGTACGGTGACCGCCAACATCGGCGCCGCCATCCGCGACATCAAGGCCGGTAAGGTCGAGTTCCGGTTGGATAAGAGCGGCATCATTCACACGATCGTCGGCAAAGCCAACTTCGACGAAGCGAACTTGCTCGAAAACGTATCGACGCTGCTCGATGCGATCGTGCGCGCCAAGCCGGCGGCTGCCAAAGGAACCTATCTGCGCAGCGTGACGCTGACCAGCACGATGGGACCGGGCGTTCGCGTCGATCCCAACCGCATCAAGGCGACCGCCTAGTTCGGAGGTGGCGTTCTAAAAGAACGTCACCTTTCCCGAATGCAAATTGTAGACGCCGCCGGCGATCTGCACCGATTTTTGGTTGACCGCATCGCCTACAATTGACGAGCGCGAGGTGAGTGCCCGGACGTTATCGCGCACGTTTCGCGCGATCGCATTATCCAGCCAAGGTCCGGCGCCGCCTTTGGTTTCCCGGACGGCCGGTTCGATCGCGTCCACCAGGCCCATAATATGACCCGGCGGTTTTGGGCCGCCCTGCACGTACTTTATGGTCGCGTCGACTGCGCCACATGCACTATGGCCGAGCACGACGATTAGCGGCGCCTTGAGTACCGCAACGCCGTATTCGATCGAGCCGAGACCGTCTGCGGTGACGAAATTTCCGGCCACTCGCACGACAAAGATATGCCCGGGAATTTGATCGAAAACGGTCTCGATCGGAACGCGCGAATCGGAGCAACCCAAAACGATCGCGAAGGGGTTCTGCCCTGCGGCCAGTTCCAAGCGGCGAACCGAGAGCGACGTGCACGTACCACGATCGGCGACGAATCGAGCGTTGCCTTCCTTGAGCAGCGACAGCGCCTCTGACGGCGATTCGGCGGCCCGTTCGGGACCCGCGCCGGCGGCCGATGCCGATGCACCCGAGCCCAACGTCACGGCTGCAATTCCCAAGCCGGCAGCTTCCAAGAAGCGTCCCCGACCCATAGATCTACGCGATCCCATCGACTCATGTCCCCCCACCGGTGTTGCAAGAAGAAGAAAGTTGTGGTAGCCTACGTGACGGCTCCGAAGACCGTGGGCGGCTCATTTGCCTTAATCGTCGTCAATCCTCGCGAGAGGAAACGACACCCGCAGAGGACGTACGACTGCACCCGATCACCGGCTTTCGCCGGCGCGTGTCCATTCGGCGCTCTCCGCATCGGAGGAGCGCTTTTTTGTTTCTTCGGTCCAGAAAGACGGCTCATGCCAACCGCACGTAAAGAAACTTCCGTACAAGAGCTGCGCGAGCGCCTCGCCGGCTCTCCGAATCTGTTCTTGACGGACTATCAAGGCCTCACCGTTGAGGATATCACGCGACTGCGCGGCGAGCTGCGCAAGGACGGCAACTCGTATGCCGTCGTCAAGAACACGCTGTTCCGCATCGCGGGCGGCGACGTTGCAAAAGAACTCGACGCGTACCTCGCCGGCCCAACCGGTATCGTATTTGCCGGATCCGATCCGGTCGCGCCCGCCAAAGCGCTGCGCACCTTTTCCGAAGCGACGAAGAAGCTCTCGGTCAAGGCTGCGTGGATCGACGGACGGATCGCTAGTGCGGCCGAGGTCGACATACTGTCCAAACTTCCGCCCCGCGTCGAGCTACTGGCTCGCCTCGTCGGCTCCATCGCCTCGCCGATCCGCGGTCTCTTGACCGTCCTCAGCGGCAATCAAAGCGGCCTCGTCCGCGCGCTCAATGCAATCCGCGAGCAAAAAGCCGCGGCATCCAACGCTTAAGGAGACCCTGCAGTCATGGCACTAGCCGAACTGATCGATCAAATCGATAAACTGACCGTCCTCGAACTCGCCGACCTCGTCAAACAGCTCGAAGAGAAGTACGGCGTATCCGCCGCCGCACCGGCTGCCGCCGCTCCGGCCGCCGCTGCCGCCGCTCCGGCCGCCGAACAGACCGAGTTCGACGTGATCCTTGCCGAAGCCGGACCGGAAAAAATCAAAGTGATTAAGGCCGTTCGCGAACTGACCAGCCTCGGACTTACCGAAGCCAAGGCGTTTGTCGAAAGCGCGCCCAAGCCGGTCAAGGAAGGCATCGCCAAAGACGAAGCCGAGCAGATCAAGAAGTAACTCGAAGAGGCCGGAGCGAAAGTCCAGATCAAGTAGTTCTCGCTTCCGCGTCACGATAGAAACGGGAGCGACAGCTCCCGTTTTTTTATTCTGTGAAAGGAGCGCTCCGTTCGATGTACAGTTCTGCTGCGTCGCCGCCATGGCTGCAACCAGTCATTCTCGTAGTGGTCGTTGCGTTGCTCGCCTTGCGGCTGAGCCGGCCGCAACGATTGACGATCGCGCGCATGTGGGTACAGCCGCTGATCCTCGTATTCGTAACGGTCTTGGCGATCTACGGCAGCGAACAGCTGCAGCCGACGCCGGCCTGGGAAGTCGCGGTCGGAATGCTCGTCGGCGCGATCGCCGGCGTGCCGTTCGGAATTCTGCGCGGCATCCACACCGACGTTCGTCCGACCGAACGTCCAGGCGTGATGTATCTCGGATCGTCCTGGGTCACGGTCGTGATTTTTGCAGTCGCATTCGGCTTGCGTTACATCGTTCGACTCGCGATGCCGCGTCACGGCTCGTTGACCGGCGCTGTCGGCGACGGCTTGCTCGCCTTCGCTATCGCGTTTATCGTCGCGAGTTACATCGTCATAGCGCGCAAGTATAGAGAAGAAGTTGCCGGACGGCTCGCGTCGCCGCCCGCACCACCGGAAGAGTTGCCCGGCGGCGTCGCCGGCGGCTGAGTTGGCACCGGTGCGCCGTACTGCGGTGCCGCTTGAACATTTTGCGGCTGACCCGGCGCTTGCGCGTAGCCTTGGACCGGTTTAATTCGGGCGCCGCTCGTATGTGCTACTTCTGCGGTCGATTCGTTCGGATCGAAGTGGCCGAACGTCGCTGGGTCGCTCTTAAATAAATTCTCCAGGTCTGAAACGCGATGGCCGTCGGTTGGGTGATCGGCGAACATCTCCATGCTCGACATTCCGCTCGAAGGTTGTTTCGGCATCGATTCCATTCGTTGGAACAACCACACCATGCCGTACGGGTTGAAGCCGGCCTGCGCACACGTGTAGGCGCCCATATGGTCGGCGTTCGATTCGGCTTGTCGGGAGTAACTCTTCGATTGAGCGCCGGCACCTAAACCAACCGCACCGGTTGCGGCCGCTCCCAGAATGCCGAAGGGCGCGAATATGTTTGCGAAATTCGACAGCGACTGCAACCGCTGATCTTTCTGCTGTTCGTTCACGACATCGTGGTGGATATCGTGCGAAACCTCATGGCATAGGACCGCTGCGAGTTCGTCTTGGTTCTGCGCAAAACGCATCAACGAAGTGGTTACGTAGACGTTCCCGCCCGGGGCCGCCATCGCGTTCGGCGAGTTCTCGTTGACGAGAATAAAATGAAAGGGCGTGAAGTACTGCGGATCCGCTACCGCGGCGACGCGCTGTGCGACTTGCTGCAGCTCCGGATAGTACTGCGACGATTGCACGACCTCACCGCGTTGCGATAACTGCGTCCATTCTTGTTGGCCGATCTGCATTTCCATCTGGTTTTGTTGCTGCTGTTGTTGCGGATCGGCGGCAGCCGGCAAACTGGTTGCAAAGCACAAGACGGCGGCGCAGAATGCGCCGCGCAAGCCACGTGGTAGCGCGCATTTCATGTGCGCATTGTAAACAAAAAGGACGCCGGCCGCGATAGCCGGCGCCCTTCAATGGGCTAAGATACGGTGAGAAACCCGGTTAGCGAACCAAGAAACCGACCAGCAACAGGGCCACGATGTTCAGCACTTTGATCATCGGGTTGATGGCCGGGCCGGCCGTATCTTTGTACGGATCGCCCACGGTGTCGCCGGTAACGGCCGCTTGGTGAGCGATCGAACCTTTGCCGCCGAAGTGTCCGTCTTCGATATACTTCTTGGCGTTGTCCCAGGCGCCGCCGCCCGTCGTCATCGAGATGGCGACGAA
>JBDTKL010000041.1:0-14021 GCA_039935355.1 Candidatus Tumulicola sp. | reverse complement strand
CCGCGCGATCGCGTCGTGCGTCATGCCTCCGAAAAATCCAAGTTCGAGTAGCGAGCGCTGGTCGTCGGGCAAGCGACCCATCGCGGCTCGCGCGCGCTCCCCATCCAAGCGTTGAATCGCCGCCTGTTCCAACGTGGAATCCGCAGGAATCGATTCGGAGAGTTCGCTTTCGGAGCGCAGCTTTTTCGAACGTAGGACGTCGATGGCGCGATTCCGGGCAACGCGAGCGAGCCAACCTTCGAGGTTGCCCGATCGAAACGCATCCGGAGCGGTCCAAATTTTGAGGAACACGTTCTGCGTCACGTCTTCGGCCGCAGACGGGTCGGCTAGGACGCGCAAAGCCAGGCCGTATACCAGCGCGTGGTAACGGTCGTAGAGGCTCTCGAAGGCGTCCGCATCACGAGCGCGCACGCGCTCCATGAGGCGCGACGCATCTTGCATGTCAGCAACATTCGCGCCACTCCCAACGAAGGTCCGTTTTTTCATCAACGGCCGCCGGAGCACCGCGGATTGGTCGCGACATGCGGATAGCCGGCGCGGAGACGTTCCACGCCAGCTGGTGTGACGATCATCGAGGCCGGTGCGCTAATTCGGCGATCCGCGCAGAACGGCTAGCGAGCAGCAGCGGGTGACGGCGGGGTCATCGGCGTTGGGACGGTCGCCGGCGAGGGCAACTGGCCCGGCGACGGAATCGCACCCGGCGTCGGCGCGGGCATTCCGGATGCCGACGGCGAGGGCATCTGCATCGGCATCATCGTAGCCGCCGGGCTCGGCATCGTTTGTTGAGCGGACGCGACGGCGGTGCCGGCGCCCATGCCGATTGCCACGGCGACCGAAAGAATTGTCAACGCTTTGTTCATCATAGCTCGTGCTACCCAATTGCACGCTCGTCTACTCAGCGGATGTCACGCGAAGCACGATTTTACCGCCCGCGCGACCGGCCGATCGATCGTCGAGAATCTGCGGCGCCTCCTCTAAGCTGTACGCGCCTCATCATCGCGGGTGCAGCGGGTGCCGCGCCGCCTGCAAACGACCCAACAATACGTGAAAGTACAAGAGGCCGCGACGGTCGCCCAGTTCGTCGAGCATTTCTGACAGATCGACAGCGGAATCGCCCGACAACGCGCGCACGGCGGCATGCACGCCGGAATCTCCCGGCGGGAACGCGTCGAGCCGCCCGCATCCGCGCAGCAACGCCACGTTAGCGCTCCACACGCCGATACCCGGAAGCGCTCGCAATGATGCCACGGCGGCGTCGAGCGGAGCCGCGCGCAACG
This sequence comes from Candidatus Tumulicola sp., assembly GCA_039935355.1. Taxonomy (GTDB): domain Bacteria; phylum Vulcanimicrobiota; class Vulcanimicrobiia; order Vulcanimicrobiales; family Vulcanimicrobiaceae; genus Tumulicola. The sequence continues at coordinate 12,744 of JBDTKL010000041.1, read as the reverse complement.
CGGCAACGTCGAACGCACCGTGTTCGCGTGCGATCGCGCGAACGTACGACGCCTTCTGGCGGCTCAGTCCTAGGCCGCGCAGCTCTTCTTCGCCGGCGCCGGCAATCGACGCGGCCGCCGGAAACGGATACAGCCTCGTGTCTCCAGCGCGCACCGCAGATGAAAATCGCAACACCAGACGCTCCATGATTGCGGCCGCCGCAACCAGGCTGATCTGTTGAAAGACGACGGCGTTGCACAGAGCCTCCCACAACGACGGGTACCGTGGCGGCCGAAGGCCGCGTAGCTTGCGCGCTAATCGATACAACCACGAAAACCGCCGCGTGCGCGATTCCCACGGGGCGACGACGACGCCGGTGCCGAGCATGACGGCGATTCGCTCCGGCGCATCCGGAGGAGTTGCTCCGCGCATTCGAACCCGCACGGCGCCGGCATCGGGTTGGTCGACCGTTACCGACCACGCGCCGCTCGCGTCGTCGAAGGCGCGCAGATACCGGCCCTGCTCGTCGATGCGATCGACGGCATTTACCGACGTTCGCTGTAGTGCCGTAGCGGTGAGATCCAGGCGGTACGGAGGCCGTACCGCTATCGCGAACTCCCTATCCGAGATAGGCGATCGCCGTTTGTATCACGCCTTTGGTGTCTTCCGGGTCGCGAACGGAAATGCAATCGGCCCCGGTCGAGCGCGCCGGATAATCGTTGCCTCCCGGAAAAAGCGCGTCGCCGACGTACAGCATTCGCTCGATCGGAATCTTCAGAACATCGCGCAATTTGTAGATGCCGTAGGCTTTATCGATGCCGGGCTTGGTGACGTCGATCGACGTCTCCCCGCCCATCCGGACCGAGAAGTCTTTGAGTGCCGGAGCGGCTAACTCCGCGATTTTCTTACGTTTGCTAAAATCGGGATCCCACGTTTTTTTTGCATCCAGCGGCGCCTGTTGTCCCAGCGCGGAATACGTAATCTGGCTGCCCCGGTCTTCGATCGCGGGTCCCCACGTTTTCGCGACGCCATATCCTGACTCGGTGACGGCGGCGTCGAGCGCGCTCTCGATCAACTTCTTTTGATCCGGCGTCAAGTCTTCAGAATACAGCTTTTGCCAACCGTTGTCGTAACGGAAGAATTTGGTTCCGCAGGTCGGCAGCAGCGTCAGTCGCGTCAAGTCGCTACCGGACGCGAGACGCTCCACGACCTGCTTCTGAAACTGCGGAAAGTCGCCGCCCGAGATGATCGACACTTGGCTGCGCGCGAGCAAGTCGCGCAACAGTCCGGCCATTTCGTCGTCGATTGAAGATTTGCTCGGCGCCAGGGTACCGTCTAAGTCGAAGACCATCAATTGCTTCATTGGCCGATTGTCCTGGGGCGGCACCCCGTTGTCAATCGTATAAGGGCGCCAGCCGGAGTTTTGGTACCTAAGCCATAATCCCAGAGAATCTAGAGCCTGACCCCCGTTTCGTTCTAAGAACGAAGGAGAACCTATGAAATTTTTTACTATTCCTCTCGCCCTTGCGGCGGTCGTCCTCAGCTCGCATGTCGCACTCGCACAAACGTCGGGATCGAGCATGCAATCCAGCAGCATGATGTCGAGCATGCCGAAATGCGCCTCCGGCGATTCGGTCGTCGCCGTCAACACCAGCACCAAGATGTACATGACCATGGCGCAAGTGAAGGCCGCCTCGGCCAACATGACCCCGGCGCAAAAACAGGCCATGATGGCCAAAAACCACGCCAAAATGATGTGTAAGTCGAAGGCGACCGCGATGGGCGCCAAACCGATGACCAAGCCCCCGATGTAAACCCACGTGACGGGCGGTCTCGGCGCAACGGTCGACGAGGTCGCATGGGTGGCGACCGGCTACATCCTCGCCAGCGTGATCGTGATGCCGCTCAACGGCTGGCTCACGGCGCTTCTCGGCCGCAAAACGTTTTACGCCATCTCGCTCGGACTCTTCACCGTGGCGTCGCTCTTATGCGGCACCGCGCATTCCATATGGATGCTGGTGTTCTATCGCGTCCTGCAAGGTTTCGGCGGCGGCGCGCTACAGCCGACCGCCCAAGCGATCATGTTCGAAACCTACCCACCAGCGCGACGTGGCGCGGCCATGGCAATCTTCGGTTTGGGCGCGATGGTTGGTCCGGCCATCGGTCCGGTGTTCGGCGGGTATATCGTCGATAACGCAAGCTGGCCGCTAATTTTCTACATTAATATTCCCATTGGAATCGTCGCCTTCTTGATGACGTTGGCGTTCATTCCGAATCCAAAATTCCTCGAGAAACCCAAGGGCGGTATCGACTGGACGGGGCTCGCTCTGCTCAGTGCCGGTTTAGCCTGTTTGCAATACGTGCTGGAGCGCGGCGAACGCGACGACTGGTTCCAGTCCTCGACCATCACGATCTTGACCGTCGTGGCGGTTTTCTCTCTGATTTGGTTCGTCGTGAAGTCGTTGCGCGACAAGTATCCGATCGTCGAGTTGGACGTCTTCAAACACCGCTCGTTCTCGATCGGATCGATCTTGGCAGTCGTCATGGGCTTCGGTCTCTATGGTACCGCGCTGATCTTGCCACTGTTCTTCCAGTCGATCCTGAACTTCACGGCCTTCGACACCGGGCTCGCGCTGCTGCCCGGCGCATTGTCCACCGCCGTTTCGATGCTGATCATCGGACGGATGCTCAATCGCGTCGATCCGCGCTGGCCGATCGTGTTCGGCATCCTTATCTTTGCCTACTCGACGTGGATGCTGGGCGGCTTGAACGCGCAGGCGGGATATTGGGACGTCTTTTGGCCACGGTTGATTCAAGGGTTCGGGCTGGGTTTCTTATTCGTGCCGCTCACGACGGTGTCGCTCAACGACGTGCCGATTCACGAGATGGCCGGCGCGACGGGCGTGTATACGCTCTTGCGGCAACTGGGCGGCAGTTTCGGCATCGCCATCCTCACGACGATGTTGACCCATCAAACCGCAGTCGCGTGGAACGTATTGGCGTCGGGCGTAACGACGCTGCACGGGCAAAGCGCCGGCGCGATGACGCAACTCGTCGCGCAACAGTCGAGCATGATCGCCTACGACTACCTGTTCCGCGTTTGCGCGATCGTCTTCGTGCTGGTTACGCCGCTCGTGTTTTTCATCAAGAGATCGAAGACGGCCGGTGCGTCCGCGCCGATGGCGATGGCTGCAGCGGAATAACCGTTAACGCGATCGGGCCCATTCACGCCAGGACGCTTGCATCTCCGGCACCAGCAGTTCGCTGGAACGCTCGTGCTCGAACATACGAATTCGCGCCGCATCCCTAATCGTCAAACGATGCGCGGGGCGCCAGATCACTTCGATCGAGTCGCCGGCAGTCACGCGCCCCTCGCTGACGATCGAGAGATACGAGCCCGGACGTAGCGATTCAGCGAAGTGCTTTAAAAAGCGCGGGTCGCCCATCTTTAGTCCGAGCTTGAAGCACGGCACGCGCGGAATAGTAACGCGCAGCACGGTCGAACCGACGCGCCATCGTTCGCCGACGAGCGCGCCGTTGACGTCGACTCCCTTGGTCGTCAAGTTTTCGCCGAATTGGCCCGGCGCCATCGGACGGCCGAGCGTCGCCGCCCACCACTCATAGTCTTCGGTTGCATAGGCGTAGACAGCCTGATACGGGCCGCCGTGAACGGAGCGATCGGCTTGATCGTCGCCGTCGAGATTCACGCCCCGCACGGCGACCGGACCCGCGACCGGCTCCTTGAAAATGGCGGTCGTTATTTCTGTACCGGCGTAGGGAACCGCCCGAACGGCGCCCACGTTCACGGAGGTTAGCATCATCATTCAGCGAGCATGCGAGTCGGGGCCAGGCCAGCCCTGGTACGCTCGCCGAAAGCGATGGGCGATGGATTCTGCAACCGGCAAGACCGGCTTCGATACGCCGGCGATCGCAGCGCCTCCGTCGCAGCCGAAGGCGCAGCTGATCGTGGCCGCGCCCCTCCCCGAGGCGCTCGCGCGCGGTCTGGTCGTGCTCCAATATCGCGCAGAGAATCTGCGGTTCGTTGACGTGTTCGGGGAAGCGGGCCTGAAGATAGTGCCGCGCATCGGGCATATCCACGTGTCGGTAGACGACTCGCAATGGCATTGGGTCGATGCGAGCGGCGAACCGGTTATCGTTCAGGGACTTGCGCCCGGAGAACATCGCATCCGCATCGATCTCGCCGACCCGACGCATCGCGTCATCGACAGCAGCACGATAGCGTTCGTGATTCCGCCCAAATGATGGCGGCACTCCTATCCCACACATACCTCACTACTATGCAAGGAACGGAAGATAATGAGCTTTATCACCACCCGGGACGGGACGCAGATCTTCTATAAGGACTGGGGCACGGGTAAACCGATCGTCTTTCATCACGGCTGGCCGCTATCGGCCGACGACTGGGACGCGCAGATGATGTTTTTCGTGCTTAAGGGTTTTCGCGTTATCGCGCACGACCGCCGCGGTCACGGCCGGTCGAGCCAGACCGACACCGGCAACGAGATGGACACCTACGCGTCGGACGTCGACCAGCTCACCGCACACCTCAAGCTCAAAGACGCGGTCCACATCGGGCACTCGACCGGTGGTGGCGAGGTAGCGCGATACGTGGCCCGTTACGGCGGGAACGGCCGAGTTGCAAAAGCCGTGCTCCTCGACGCCGTGCCTCCGATCATGGTCCAATCGGCGAACAATCCTGGGGGCCTACCCATCCAGGTGTTCGATGGTTTTCGAGCCGCTCTCGCCGAAAATCGCGCGCAGTTTTATCTCGACATCGCGTCCGGTCCGTTCTACGGTTTCAACCGGCCCGGCGCGAAAGTGTCACAAGGTCTCATCAATAACTGGTGGCGCCAAGGAATGATGGGCGGAGCCAAGGCCGGGTACGACTGCATCAAGGCGTTCTCCGAAACGGACTTCACCGAAGATCTGAAAAGCATCGACGTCCCGGTGCTCGTGATCCACGGCGACGACGACCAAATCGTTCCGTATGCCGACGCCGGGCCGTTGTCGGCCAAACTCCTCAAGCACGGAACGCTCAAGACCTACAAGGGTACGCCGCACGGGGTGCACTCGACGAATCCGGACATGGTGAACGCGGACTTCCTAGCGTTCATCAACAGCTAGCCTAGCGAACAAGGCTGCGGGCGAGCGGATCCAGCGCTCGTCCGCGCCAACGCACTTCGTAGTTCGCTGCGCGCGCGAGGTTACGCAACTTGATGCTCGCCGGTTGTTCGCGCACGACGCGCTCCGTGAGCGAATGCCACGGCGCTAGGGCCGGTCGCAAACGTTGCAAGGTCGCGGCGGCTGCCGCAGGATGGTGGCCGTAAAACCGCAGCAACCGCGGATATTCCGGCGCGAAGTAGCGACGCACGTCGAAATCGTCGAGTTGATCTTCACGTAACACGTCGCCCGGCGCGCCCAGCGACGAGTAGTGGCGCCCCTTCTCCGCGTGCCGTCGCGGTGCAAGCGTGTGCCCGTAGTGCGCGTACACGTAGGGTAACGCGATCCGCCGGCCCGGCACACCCTCCAACCGTTCGTGCACGTCTCCGGTCCAGCGCGCCTGTGGATCGAATCGAAAAAACGCCATGCGGCGTTCGATCGACGTAAAGTAATCGAACGATTGAAAGAAATGCCACGTGTAACCGTCGACGAAGCCGGCGTCGGCCGGAACGTCGGGCAGATGTGATGCGATTCGTGCGGCCGCTTGCGCATGCACCTCGTCGGCATCGACGAATGCGACCCACGGCGACGTGAGATTCGCGGCGTGCGCGCGTAGACAGACGTTTCGCGCTTCGGCAAAACTGGTGAACGGCGTGCGGTCGACGATCAGCCGGCCTTCGCGGCCGAAGCGACTCCGTTCCAGCACGCCGCCGTGTGGAGACTCGCCGGGCCCATTATCGTTGACGACGAGATTGCCTGCGACGGGCTCGATCGATGCGAGAAGAGCCTCCAGAAACGGCTCTTCTCGCGGGCCGAGGATCAAATGCGCGGCGACTAGTTCGTCGGCCCAGGCCATCGCAGCCCCGTTCGTGCGCGCGAACGGAGTTTCCGCCGCACGGACGAACTCGCCGACCGATGCGCCCTCTGCGGCTCGCGGTCGATGCCGGTGTCGTCGACGAAGATACGCGCGGCATCGGACGCTACGCGCGCGCGTTGCTGCGTCGCATTGCCGTCCGCGACGATGTGGAACTGCTATTGCTGCGACGCGGGCCGCTCGCGTTTCGTCATCGGGCTCGCTTGGAAAAGGCCCTAGAGTCGGATCGCTTTCGGATCCGTTCCGACGCGCCGGCTCAGTGTGCCGATGTGGTGTGGCATCCGGCCAACGGCACGTTTTTCCGAACCACGATTCCGGCCGTGGCGACGATCCACGATGCGGTGCCGTTTCGCTTTCCCGACCCGGACGAGCGCCGGCGCGAGCACGCGCAAGCACCCTTCTTGCGCTCGGTGCGAACGGCAAAGCACTTCATCGCGGTTTCGGAGTTCGGACGCAATGAACTCGCGGACGTATTCGGCATAGCTCCCGAACGCGTCGACGTCATCTATCACGGCGTCGAAGCGTCGTTTGCGCCGGGTCCGGCGCAGCCGCTTCCGGCGGGCGTCCCGGAAGGCCGCTACTTTCTGTTCGTCGGCGATCCGACGGCCGAACCGCGCAAGAATTTCCCGTTACTGTACGATGCGTACCGGCGTGCGTTTTCGGCCGACCGCCGGCCACCATCGTTAGTGGTCGCGGGCAGCGGCGCCCCGCAACTTCCGGGGGTTATCGACGCGGGGCGAATCTCCGACGATTTGCACGCACGCGCCAACGACGTGCTGCGCGCGCTGTACCGTGGTGCGATCGCACTCGCACTTGCGTCGTATCACGAGACGTTCGGAATGCCGCTGGTCGAAGCCATGGCGTGTGGAACGCCGGCTATCGCGTCCGATGCAGGATCGCTGCCCGAAGTCGGCGCGGATGCGGCGCTCTACGCCCCGCCCGGCGATGCCGATGCCTGGGCCGCGGCTCTGCGCCGGGTGTACGACGACGCAGCGTTACGAGATCGCCTGCGCACGCTCGGGCTGGAGCGTGCAACGCATTTCGATTGGGACGAAAGCGTCGAACGGCATCTCGCCGTGTTCCGAGCGACCGCGGTAGCGTGAAGCTGCTCGTTCTGTGCGAGCGCGTCGATAACGAGGGGGGAACCGAAACGTACCTGCGCGTGCTGCTTCCGGCATTGGCGGCACGCGGCTACGAGATCGTGGTTGCGGCACGCACCGTTGGCCGAACTGCCAGTTACGGCGTGCCGGACTACGAGGTGCCGTGGAGCGACGAGCACGACCCGCCGTCGAGCGACGCCGCCAACCGGATTGCCGAAATCGCGACGGCGTTCGAACCCGACATCGTCGCTGCCCATAACGTAATGGATGCCGGCGTCCTCGAGGCCGCGCGTTTCCGTACACGTCGCTTCGTGTATCATGTGCACGATCATCGCCCGTTCTGTCCGAACGGCGACCGGCTGTATCCCCGAAGTTCGCACATTTGCAGCGTCACCATGAGCGCCATTACGTGCGGCTGGCATTCTGCGATCGACGGATGCGCGTACGGGCCGCGTCCGCGAACGATGCAGTTAATCGGGTTGCGCGAAACGCTCGCCGCCTGCGTTCGCGAAGCCGATTCCGTCATCGCCTTATCCGAGTACGTTGCCGGCTTGGCACGGCGAAACGGCGTTGCAAAAGTGCGAGTCGTTACGCCGCCGATCCCGGCTGACGCGTTCGCGTCCGCTCCCGCTCCGCGGCCGGAGACCGACGCAGTGCTGTTTGCCGGACGCATCGTGCCGTCTAAAGGCGGCCGTTCGCTGGTGCGCGCGATCGCGCGTGTCTCTGCAGAGCGACGCCCGCTTCTGCGGGTTGCGGGCGAGGGCCCCGATCTCGACGCGCTGCTGCTCTCGGCCAAGCGTCTCGACGTTCGCACCGAACCGTTGGGACGGCTCGAGCCGGACCGATTGCGTGGGGCGATCGACGCGTCGACGCTAGTAGCCGTTCCGTCGTTGTGGGGCGAACCATTTGGACTCGCCGGGATCGAAGCGTTTGCGCGCGGACGCCCGGTCGCGGCCTACGACTCCGGCGCGATCGGCGAATGGCTCGATCCGGCTGCCGGCACGCTCGTCGCGCGCGGTGACGAAGCAGCGCTTGCCATAGCCGTCGAGCGGCTCTGCGAGCCGGCCGTGTGGCGCGACCGTGCCGCCGGTGCGCTCGCGGCTGCGCGGCGCTACGCGCTCGAACCGCACGTCGACGCGATCGCGCGGGAGTACGAAATAGCGTGACGCACATTCACCTCGCGCAGGCCCTCATCGTTCGCGACGACCGCGTTCTGCTGGTTGCTTCGAGTTACCCGAATCACCCCGAGCCGCTGTGGAACTTGCCGGGCGGCCAGCAGCGTTTCGGCGAGCTGCTGACCGAAACGGCCGAACGCGAGTTGTTTGAGGAAACCGGACTGTCCGGCGTCGCCGGCGAGCTTGCATATATCAACGAAAGTTACGATGGCGCGCGGCATTTTGTCGCGGCCGTTTTTCATACCAGCGTTCGCGACGGAACGCCGCGAGCGGCGCAAAACGATCATGTCGAACAGGTGGAGTGGGTGCCGCTGGATGCGATTGCCGGACGCATCGTTGCGGATGTCGTACGAGCGCCGCTGCTCGCGTGTCTCGGCGGCGGCCTGCGTCGTCGTTACGCCGGACGGCTCGTCGCGGGCATCTCCGTCGAATGGCCCGACGAAGCGTGACCCCGTAGGGTCTCCCAGCGCTCGCGTTCGAGCAGATGCGCGACGACATCGACCGCGCGTCCGGCGACCATCGCGCCGTTCGGCACCAAGCCATCGTCCTCGAAACCGTTGCGGATCAATACTTCGCGAGAAGCGCGATTGTCGGGGACGCAGTACGCGCGCACCTTGCGCAGCTTCGCCGTCTCGAACGCCTCGATGAGGATCGCCGAGACGGCCTCGGTCGCAACGCCTCGGCCGCGACGTTCGCGCACCACGCTATACCCGATCTCGGCATTCGTGGGCTCGCGATCGCCAACTCGCAGTGAAACCCACCCCAGCGCGGCACGCTCGGCCGGCTCGATACGATAGATCAGCCATTCGAAACGTCCGACCGCCTCAGGCGTTAGCGCCGGCGGCCGCGACGCGACGGTACGGCGAAACTGTGCGGCGTCGACGCTCGGCAGGTCCTGAAAGTCGCGCAGTCCGGGCTCCTGCAGGACGTGCCACAGCGCCGATGCGTTCTGCGGACGTACCGGCACGAGCAGCAGCCGCTTCGTCCGGATGCGCTTCATACCGCGCGACTGTTCGCTTCGGCCGCCGGGCGCTCTTGTCGCCAGCGAGCCGCGCGTGAACGAAACAGGCGATGAATTTGGTGAGCGCCTACGCGCAACAGCAACCCGCGCGGGTCGATTTCACGGCTACGGTGACGTCGGCTCCGCACTTCTTCTACGGCTCGCGATCGCACGCGATGCACGAAGCATTCGACGCCAACACACCGGCCGGGCCGGTCGAAGTCGTCGACAACGTTTCGATCGCGCCTCGCTGTCCGGTCAACGTCGGCGATCGCATCGAGGTGCGCGGCGAGATGGTCCACGATCCCGGCCGCCCGCCAGTAGTGCACTGGACGCATCACGACCCGTCCGGCCGTCACTGCGGCGGGTTTATTCGCCTTCGCGGACGTGAGTACGCGTAGCCGCACCGGCGTCGGCTCGCAGCAGTTCCGGAATCGTAACGAAACGATAGCCGCGGCGCTTGAGCGCATCGACGATCATCCGGGTCGCCGCGACGTCGCTACTGCGATCGCAAACATGGGCCGGGACGCCATCGTGACCGCAAATGATCCCGCGATTGCCGTCGTGCAAGTCGATGATCGAGCCGTTGCCGACATAGCGCAACACACGACCGGCGATCGTCGCCGCCGGCGGATACTCCCAGTCGTGGGGCAGCGGCACCGACCACATGACCGGCGTGTATCCGAGTTTGCGCGCTTCCTCCAACACCAGCCAATCGCGTCCGCCGTAGGGCGGACGCATAATACGCGGACGCGTCCCGGTCGCGGCAAAAATGGCGGCGTCGGTTCGTTGCAGCGTCTCTTGCAAACCCGCGGTGTCGTATAACACGAGATGTCCGTGATTCCACGTATGATTGCCGATCGCGTCGCCGTCAAGGTACGCGCGGCGCACGACAGCGGGATACGTTGCCACGGCGCGTCCAACCACAAAAAATGTCGCGGGGACGTGTTCGCGTTCCAGCACGGTGAGAATCGCATCCGTGTATGGCGGGTTCGGGCCGTCGTCGTACGTGAGTGCAACGATCCGTTCGTTCTTTGGACCCGAAACGATCGTGCGTCCGAACAGCTGGTTCGATGGGCTCTCCGCGATCTCGTACACTGCGAAGACGATCACGGCCAATAACGTTACACCGAGTGCGGATCGGATCAAGCGCCGCCGCGTCAGTGACACGCGTTCTCTTTGGCGCGAGCTTGCGCCGCGGCAACATTACGGCGAAATTCATCCGGCCCAAAGGTGCGAAAGTCGTCGACGATCTTACGGTAGCGCGGATCCGGACTCGGCGCCGACATCCGCAAGATATTGTCGCCATCACCTTTCGAGAGATCCAACTGGACTTCGCGGTGCGGCCCGTGGGTGGCCCAGTAATTCGGATCGGTGAAGACGACGGTGCGATCGCCTTGCTTGAAGTCGGCGACCTGCTTGACGTACACGGTGTAGGTTGCCGCTGCGTGCGGCAACGGTGCCTGATTCGTCAGCTGCCAGATACCGTCTTGCTCTAAACCGCCAAAGAAAAAGCTGACGTCGTACGTGTGCCCTTCCGGGGCTTGAATCGTGACCAACCGGCAGTTATAACCGCGAATCCGATAGTTGAAGGTCGACAGCCCGTCGATGTCTTGCATGTAGTATTGTTCTTGGAAAATCGGCGGGTGCGCATAGTCGATGGTAAGCCGCGCGTACAAGCGGCTGGGCGCGTTTTTCGCGTGCCCGAGGCCGGCTACCTGATGGAATCCGCCAGAAAACCGCCAGGCAAGGATCAAAAACACGATCGTCAGGCCGACGATGAACAGCTCGAGGGGCGAAGTCCGTCGCATACTCGGCGCCTACTCGGAGGCTCGCCGCGCCTCCTGGGCGCGGGCGGCTTCGGCGTCGAGAACCTGGTTGACCAATGCATCCGCCAGAGCGTTCTGCTTACGCGGGACGTGACGGATTTCAACGCGCTCGAAGGCACGACAAAGTTGGCTCGCCCGGCGATGCAGGGGCTGTAGATCCGGGTGCTTGACGCGGTATTCGCCGCTCATCTGCTTCACAACCAGCTCCGAATCCAGGCGCACGGCTAGCCGGCGGATGCCCAAGCGGCTTGCCGCTTCTAAGCCCTGCACCAGGGCCGTCCACTCGGCGACATTGTTTGTGGCGACGTTCAAAAAGGTGCCGACCGTCCCGATTTGTACCCCGGTGGGATCGATCAGCACCGACCCGCTGGCAGCCGGACCGGGATTCCCACGCGAGCCGCCGTCAGCGAACAGCGTCGCCTCGTAGCCGCCCTCGTCAGCCACGGTCGGACTCGAGCCTGCTCCAGGAGTTAAGTGTTAGATTCTGGGGAATAACGTGCATATGAGATCTTTCTTTTCTGCCATAGCGGCCTCGGCCGTTTTCGCCTCGTTCGCGACCGTTCCGTACGTCGCTTCCGCGATGACCACCCAGACCTTCTATGGAATCGTCGTCCACGTTTCCACCAGCAACATCAAGGTGCAGAACCCCAAGACGAAGCAAACGCTGAGCTTTACGATCGTTCCGAAGTTCGATCAAGTCTTCTCGAGTAATGGCAAGACGACCATGCAGATGTCCGCGGTCAAGGCCGGACAGTACGTCGGGATCATCTTCGACCAAGCAGCGCTGGGAATGCGCCACGCCGACAAAATCTATCTGCTCAACAACGCCAACGAAAAAATCGGAACGCAGTCGCTAGCTTCCCCGATATCTTAATGTACGGCTAAAACTAGCGCGTTCTGAGTTTCGCTGCGAACGCGGTGGGTACTCAAAGAAGCATGAAATACCTACTGCAAACGACAATCGCGGCGCTGGCATTCGGCGCGCTCGTCGGGACGTTCGGCTCGGCGCTCCCCGCCTCAGCCCAAGCCTATCCGTATCCGAATTACACCACCTGGCAAAATCAGTGGAACACGCATCAGTACGATAAAAAGCACGTCATGGTCGGCGTCGTCCAAAACTTCAGCCCGTACCGATTGACGGTTACGCGTCATAACGGCGAAGAGCAAACGGTCGATCTTAAAAACGGCACGGTGATTCTCCCGACCGGTTCGACCCCGCAGCCGGGACAACGTGTCGCATTAGTCGGTCATTACAGCGACGGCGTGTTCGTCGTCGGCCGAGTCATACTCCACTAAGCAACCGCTCCTTCTCTAGCAGCACAGACCCCGCTATTACGCGGGGTTTGTGTTTTGCTTACGCGTCTGCGACCAGAACCAGCCGGCGCGAACCCCAATCCCGTCGCCACGCTGATTCAACCTCTTCGAGCGGAGCCGTGACCATATCGATGGTGAGTGCGGCGGCCGTTGCTTCGCGCAGCATCTCGCCGATCGAAGCAATCAGCGTTTTGTTGGTGACGCTGCGCAAGCCACTTCCCATGATTTCTACGCCCGACGAACGTAACGCGCTCCCCGGCAAGCGGATATCGGCACCCGACACCGCACCGA
>JBDTKL010000040.1:0-5242 GCA_039935355.1 Candidatus Tumulicola sp. | reverse complement strand
TGCATAAGGGCGGATCCGACGAATGCGTCGTGCTGCAGATCGTCGCCGACGATCCCGACGATCTCCCGATCCCGGGAATGCACGTCGGCTTCCGTACGCTGCTCGCAGCGCAAGCGTTGGGCGACTGGCAGTCGCTCGACAAACGTAACCGCCGCGGCGTGCGCATCCATCTTAACGGCGACGTGGAGAGCGGATTGCGCGCGTTGATCGACGCGGTCGACGAGGCCTTATCGGTACGGGCATGATCGCGAACGCCCCAACCAACGGCGCCGCCGCCAATCCGCTACGAGAAGGATTGGCGACGGTCGATCGCATTGCGGATCCGTGCAGCATCGTGTTCTTCGGCGCGAGCGGAGATTTATTCAAACGTATGCTGCTGCCGGCGGTGTATTCGATGCACCTCAACGGAACGTTGCCCACCGGCTTTGCGCTGATCGGTTTTTCTCGCTCGCCGTATACCGATGAGAGTTTCCGCGACTACTGCCGCAAGCAGCTCGACGAAACGATGCCAAACGATCGAAAGCCCGAAGGCAACTTGTGGGACGACTTTGCAGCGCGTATTTCGTACATCAGTGCGGATTTCAAAGACGAAACCGATTTTAAGCTGCTCAAACAGCGCCTGGCCGACAACGACAAGCAATTCGGAACCGGCGGCAATCACCTCTTCTACCTCGCCACGCCGCCGCCGGTGTTTCCAGAAGTGGTTCGGCAACTCAAGGCCTCCGGCCTCGATCCGAAAGACGACGACGCGGGCTGGACACGCATCGTCGTCGAGAAACCGTTCGGCACCGATTTAGCATCGGCGCGCGCCCTTCAGCACGAGATGGATCGCGTTTTCGTCGAGAGCGCCATCTACCGCATCGATCACTACCTCGGCAAAGAGCCGGTCCAAGACATCATCGCGCTGCGGTTTGCCAATACGATTTTCGAGCCGATTTGGAATCGTAACTACATCGCAGACGTGCAGATCACCGCGGCCGAGTCGATCGGGGTCGAACTGCGCGGAGGGTATTACGACAACGCGGGCGCGCTGCGCGACATGATTCAGAACCACGTCATCAATTTGTTGGCGCTGGTCGCGATGGAACCGCCGATCAGTTCGCACGCCGACGACATCCGCAATGAAAAATACAAGGTGCTATCGGCCATCACCCCGCCGGCATACGAAGACGTCACTTCGATGTCCGTGCGCGGCCAGTACGGTCCGGGAACGGTCGACGGTCAAAGCGTCGCCGGGTACCGGCAAGAGAAAGACGTGAAGTCCGATTCGAACACCGAGACCTACGCTGCGGTGCGCTTCTTCGTCGATAACTGGCGCTGGGCGGGCGTTCCGTTCTATTTACGTTCGGGCAAGCGCTTAGCGCGCAAGGTGTCCGAGATCGTCGTGACGTTCCGGCCGATTCCGCATCGCTTCTACGGCGATTCGACCGACGACATCGAACCCAACTTGCTGGTCATCAAAATTCAGCCCGACGAAGGCATAGCGATGCGCTTCGAAGCCAAAGTACCCGGTCCCAAAGATCACGTCCGTAGCGTCTACATGGACTTCAACTACGGCAGCGGGTTCGGCGTCGTTTCGCCGCCGGCATACGAACGGCTTATCGGCGACGCGATGCGCGGCGATCAAACGCTGTTTACACGCTGGGATGCCGTCGAACGCGCGTGGCAACTCGTCACGCCGGTCCTCGACGTCTGGACCAACAGCAAGGATTTCTCGTTCCCGAACTATGCGGCGGGCACGCAAGGACCCGAAGCCGCCTTGCGCCTCTTTCCGGATTGGCGCCGTCTGTGACCGTGCGTACGTGACGATCGACGTCGGCTCGGTACTCGACGAACTCTCGCAGCGCCGGCAGGAGCGCGATAACGCGCCCGATGTTGCGATGATGACCGTCGTCGCGTTCTTCGAGGACGAATCGATCGGCCGTTGGCTGCGCCCGCGCATCGCCGCGGTCGCCGCCAAGGAACCGTGTCGGGTCATTCTTCTCGACGCCACGCGCCCAGCTAATGCCAACTCCGTTTCGTCGACCGCCTCCGGTACGCAAGGGCAAGCGGCCGGCGACTGGATCGAGTTGGGCGTCGCGGAGTGCTCGCCCGAATCGCTCGCGTCGGCAACATCGTCGTTGGCACATCGCACCGCGCCGATCGCATTGATCTGGGCGTCGTTCGATATGGCCGGCGACGAGCGCTTCGCCGCACTCGCTCCCCAGGCGCGCACCATCGTCTACAACAGTTCGGCGTTGGAACGCGACGAAAACGGCTTGCAAGCGCTGTGTTCGTTCGCCCAACGCGAGACCGGCGCTGCGATTATCGATCTCGCGTACCTGCGGCTTGCCCCCTGGCAAGATGCCGTGGCGTTATTTTTCGACGCGAAAAACGTGATCCATGAGTTGTTCGATCTGCGCCGCGTTCGAATCGTCAGCGGATCGCAAGCCGAAGCCTATTATCTGCTCGGCTGGCTCGCCAGCCGGCTCGAATGGACGGGGTGCGGACCGCGGCAGTTTTGCAACCGCTTCGGCACCGAAGTCGACTTTGCAATCGAAACCGGCGGCGAACGGCGACGGCTGCAGCGCGTTCGGCTCGACTCGTCGCAAACGTCGTTCGACGCCGAACTGCAGCGAGGCACGCCCGAATCGATCGAGTTGTCGGTCTCGGGCGCGGTCGAGTATCCGCGGCGATTCCGGCCGGTTACCAACATCGGCACGCCGGCCTTGATCGAACGAGCACTCGACGCGGCCGTGCAAGATCGAGTCTTTTTAGAAACGCTCTTAGCCGCGGGCAGCATCTTATCGCGCGAACGAGGTACCGAATGAACGTCCCCGGGGTGCAAGTCTTTGACGATGCGGCGGGAGTGGCGCGCGCGTTGGCCGACACGATGTTGACGGCCGGTCAGGAAGCGATCGCACGCAACGGCGCGTTTCGTATCGCCCTTTCGGGCGGAACGACACCGCGCGCCGCCTACGAGTTGCTGGCGCTCGAGCCGGATCGAGATGCGTTATCCTGGAGCGACGTCTTCGTGTACTTCGGTGACGAGCGTTGCGTCCCGCCGGACGACGAGCAATCGAACTATCGCATGGCCCGCAATGCATTTCTCGATCGGATTTCGATTCCACCGTCGAACGTGCACCGCATGCGCGGCGAGATCGATCCGTCGCAAGCCGCAATCGAATACGCACGCTCGTTACGCGACGACATGGGAACGCCACCGCAGTTCGATCTTATTCTTCTCGGCCTCGGTCCCGACGGCCACACGGCGTCGCTCTTTCCAGGTTCCCCGCCCGACGAAGATGCGCAGGCACTGGTTCGCGCCGTGTATTCGAAGTCCCAATCGCAGTGGCGCATTACGATCACGCCCGAAGTCATCAACGCCGCCCGAAAGGTCGTCTTCGCCGTCGAAGGGACGTCCAAGGCCGCCGTGCTGAAGACGGTGCTGCAAGGGCCCCGCGATCCGGAAAAATATCCCGCACAAATCGTCGCCCCAAACTCTGGCAAGCTGGAGTGGCTGGTCGATAAAGCCGCACTCTCGTTCTGCGGCCCCCCGGGTGAGTGAAGCGTAAGGGAATCCTCCGCTCCACGAGCTTGATGGTCGTCAGGGGCGCCGCGGCGTGAGCGTGCTGGATCGCGCGATGCGATCCGTTATTTTGCGGGCTGCAAACGATACCACCGTTCGCAGCTTGGTGCGGCGCTACGGAATGCGCGCCGGCGCGGCACGGTTCGTAGCCGGCGAAACGGCCGACGCGTTCCTCGACGCGGCACGAAAAGCTAACGGCGACGGCTTCGCGGTCGCGTGCGGATACCTCGGCGAGGGTGTAACGTCGCCGCAAGAAGCGATGGCCGCTCGCGACACCTACTGCGGATTGCTCCGAACGTTTTCCGAGCAGCAGATCGACGCGAACGTTGCATTCAAACTCACGCATGTCGGGCTCGACATCGACCCCGAGTTGGCCCATCGACTCGCGGGCGATGTGGCGCGCACTGCGCGCGATACCGCCAATACGATTCGACTCGACATGGAGCAGTCGAGTTACGTCGACGCGACGCTCGAGGGATATCGTCGATTGCGCGACGAGTTCGGCTGCGCCGGTTTCGTATTGCAATCGTACTTGTATCGAAGCGCGAACGATTTGCGCGAGCACCTCGTGCCGAGCCCAAACGTACGGCTCGTTAAGGGAGCTTACATGGAACCGCCCGACCGCGCTTACCCGCAAAAAGCCGATGTCGACGCGAACTTCATTGTGTTAGCCGAAACGGCGCTATCGCATCCGGGGTACACGGCGATTGCGACGCACGACCCGGCGATCGTCGAACGGGTCGAACGCATCGCCACCGAACGTCAACTGCCGAAACGCGGACGGTTCGAGTTTCAAATGTTGTATGGAATCGGTACGCCGCTGGCCGAGCGATTGCGCGATGCCGGATATCGCGTCCGCATCGCAATCCCGTTCGGGGAGCATTGGTTTCCGTATTTGATGCGCCGTCTGGCCGAACGCCCGGCAAACCTGGCGTTTTTCTTGAAAGGATCGATGGCTCGTGGCTGAGCCCTGGGGCGTCTGGGCGGCCACCCTGACGCCGGTCGACGCGCATCTACAGATCGATGCATCGCGCGCAGTCGAGTATTACGCCGAGCTATTAGAAACGGGCTGCGATGGCGTGAATGTTCTCGGCACGACCGGTGAAGCGATGTCGTTCGGAATCGATCAACGCATCGCGTTCATGGAAGCCGTGGCCACGGAGCTACCATGCGAACGCGTGATGGCCGGCACCGGCGCTGCATCGTTAAGCGATACGATCCGCCTAACGCGCTGTGCGATCGACGCCGGCTTTCGTGCGGCGCTGATCCTACCGCCATTCTTCTTCCGCGACGCGACGCACGACGGGATCGTTCGCTATTACGAGCAGCTGCTTCGCGCGGTACCGCAAGCGCAGGGTCGGCTGTTGCTGTACAACTTCCCGAAGATGAGCGGCATCACGTTCGAACCGGTATTACTACGGCGCTTGATGGCGGAGCTGCCGCGCGCGTTTGCAGGCTTGAAAGACAGTTCGAACGATCGTGCGCTCCAAACCGCACTCATCGCCAAGTTTCCGGCCTTGCGCGTGTTTCCCGGATCCGAAGCATATCTACATGAGGCTGTCGCGAGCGGAGCAGCGGGCTGCATTTCCGGTACCGTAGCGTTGTGGCCCAAATGTGCTCGACGCACGTTACTAGGCGATCGCGCGTCTGCAGATGCGCTGATCAAAGCGCGCG
>JBDTKL010000039.1:0-2559 GCA_039935355.1 Candidatus Tumulicola sp. | reverse complement strand
GATAGCGTCGACAGCCTCGATGCATGGCTCACGCGGGTTGTTGCACGAATCTGTATCGACATGCTCCGGACTCGTCGTGCGAAGCGCGAAGAGCCGCTCGAACCGGCGATTCCCGATTTCATCGTGAGCCGGGAAGGCGATCCTGAAGCAAGCGCTATTCAAGCCGATCAGTTTGGCCTCGCGGCTACGATCGTACTCGACGCATTGACTCCGGCCGAACGTCTGGCGTTCGTCTTACACGATATGTTTGCGCTTCCGTTCGAGGAGATCGCGCCGATCGTCGATCGCACTCCACTTGCTGCCCGCCAGCTCGCCAGCCGTGCCAGGCGTCGCGTCCAAGGTACGGCGCCGGCCGCTGCGAGCTTCGCCGCGCAGCGGGCGGTGGTCGATGCGTTTGCCGTCGCGGCGCGTGAAGGGGACGTCGCGGGCATCGTGGCAGTGCTCGATCCCGAAGTGCTCTTGCGAGCCGATCGGGCGCCCGCGCTGCACGGTATCCGTGGCGCCGCAACAGTCGCTTCGCAGGCGGCCGGCTTCTCACGCATCGTTAGTACGATGGAGCCCGTTATCGTCAATGGGTCGCCCGGCATCCTGTCGTGGCTGCCAAGC
Source organism: Candidatus Tumulicola sp. (assembly GCA_039935355.1). Classification (GTDB taxonomy): domain Bacteria; phylum Vulcanimicrobiota; class Vulcanimicrobiia; order Vulcanimicrobiales; family Vulcanimicrobiaceae; genus Tumulicola. Next base: position 1,953 of record JBDTKL010000039.1, on the reverse strand, counting down.
GGCGAGCCGTTGTCGGTCACGGGATTTGTCGTTGAGCATGGTCGGATCCGTGAGATGTACATCATTTCGCAACCCGCAAGCCTTCGACGCATCTTGGCGACGTGAGATTTTTCAAAAATCGCGTCACGTCTCGCGGCCGAGTTCCGTCTGCTGGATATAACCCTTCAACATGGAGTAAAAATGAACGCCGTAAAACTCGTGGTCTTTCCGACGTCCGATATAGCGAAGTCAAAAGGATTCTTCTCAGAGTTACTTGGCACCGAGCCCTATGCCGATAGCCCCTACTACACCGGCTTCAGAACCGGCGAAATGGAGATCGGCCTTACTCCCGCAATGCCGCAGCAAAGCACGACCGCTCCGATCGTGTACGTCGATGTCGCCGATATCAACTCGGCTCTCGCCGGCATAATCGCGAAGGGCGGCGAGAAAGTGCAGGACCCCACCGATGTCGCGAACGGACTGCTAATCGCAATCGTGAAGAATTGCGACGGTTCGGCCATCGGACTACGCCAACAGCCAAAAGCGTAACTACGGAATCAGTTGCGCTAGCGCAGATCCGAGCTTCTGCCGGTTCAGATATGGATTAGGCGCATCGGCCGGGAGTGCCCATCTTTAGTAATGTCCTTGAAGCATCGTATCGAGGACGATCTTGCCGCGCGGGTGATCGACGGTGCCGGCCAGCATCTCGTGCGCCGTGCGCGCGGATGAAAGCGGTAAAACCGCGCCCAGATCGGTTTTAAGGATGCCGTCGTCGATGAGGCCGGCGATTCGCTCCAGCTCTGCGCGCGGGACATCGACGATAAAAAATGCGGCTCGCACGCCGTACTTTCTCGCATCGGCTTCTGATGGTTGCGAGACGCTCGAGACCAGAATGCCTCCAGCCTTGAGTACGCCGAGCGCGCGCTTTTGCGAATCTCCGCCGGTCGTATCGATGACGACGTCGACACCGGCAACGGATTCTTCCAATCGTTGGGTTTGATAGTCAATCGTCGCGGTGGCACCGCGGCTTTTCATGTACGGCGCGTCTTGGCCCGAGCCGACCGCTGTCACGTGCGCGCCCGCCCAACTCGCGAGTTGCACGGCATATGCTCCGACGTTACCGGCGCCGCCGATGACGAGTACCGATTGTCCGGCGGTGAGATGTGCGTGCTCGAACAACATCTTCCAGGCGGTGACGGCGACGACCGGGACGGAAGCCGACTCGACGAATCCGATGGACTTCGGCTTGCGTGCGAGCGACCGGAGTTCGGCGACGGCATACTGCGCGTAGCCGCCGGTGAACGCCGCGTTGGTGACTCCAAAGACTTCGTCGCCGGCTGCGATGCTGGTCGAATCGCCGCAAACGCGCTCGACGACACCGGCGATGTCAGAGCCGGGAGTGAGCGGTAACGCTTGGGCTATTCCACTGTTGCCGGATCGAACAAGCGCATCCCACGGGCCGACGCCTGCGGCGTGCACACGGACGAGCGCCTCGCCGGGCTGTGGGTTCGGAATAGGCGTTTGCTCGACGTGCAATTCGTCCGGGCCCCCGAACCGATGTACTCGTATGGCGATCATTCCGCTAGCATACCCAACTGCGATGGGCGAGACACGGTAGGCGATACCATTTGGGATCGAGGCTTGTACGTACGAATCGGACGGAGTCGAGTGGGAATATCGCTACGTAGCGTTCCACTTTTGTGCCGAGAAGGTTCACTGGCAGAAGCAGTCGCTGTTTACACGTGGTCTGCCCGGCGACAAACGCCGAGCGAGATTTTTACTTCGATATTTACGCCGTACTTTGGGAAGTACTGACCGCCTCGCCGTCGGGAACGTATAAGCGTTCGTGGTCGGGCGATTTTTCGATCGCCTCTCGGAAACCCGCCGAGAGAAACGGCCGTTCGGCGATGAGGTAGAAGCAATACGCCAGGGCCGGGACGATAACGATCGTCGCGCCCCACGCGATTGCGCTGA
>JBDTKL010000038.1:0-4216 GCA_039935355.1 Candidatus Tumulicola sp. | reverse complement strand
AAGTAGGCTTTGAGCCGCTCCATCGTAGCGCGCACGCTTTTCGAAATTTGCAACGAATTGGCCGTTGGTTGGCCTTCGATCGCCAGCACGACGGCGGTTTCGCTGTTGTACCGGCCCGAGGTTACGTAATTCTGGGCGCCGAGCTCGACCGTGGCGACGTCGCCCAGCCGGATGTATCCACCGTTTGGCTGCGAGGCGACGACGATTTGCCTGAACTCGTCCGGCGTCTGCAATCGTCCGTTGACTTTGATGGGAATCTGAAACGGTTGCGACCCCGTCGTCGGTGCTTGGCCGATGGCTCCCGGAGCGACGTCGACGTTTTGTTGCTGGATCGAGCTCAGTACGGTGTCGAGCGATATGCCGTTGGCTTGCAGCTTATGCGGGTCGACCCAAATACGCATGCCGTAGGTGCGATCGCCGAGTACGTTGACGAGGCCGACACCGGGGATGCGTTTGAGATCTTCGATGACGTTGATGTCGGCGTAGTTGCTGACGGCGACGTCGCTGACCGCCGAGCTTTTCGAAAGCATTGCGACGGCGATCGTAATATTGCCCGAGCTCTTCTGAACGGATACGCCCTGTTGTTGCACGGCCGTCGGCAGTTGCGCGAGCGTAAGGTCGACGCCGTGCTGCACGTTGGTTTGATCGGTCGTCGGGTCGGTGCCGAGTGCGAACGTGCACGTGATCGTCACGATACCGTTGGAACTCGAATACGATTGCATGTATTGCAATCCGTCGGAACCGTTGATGTTGATTTCGAGCGGCGTCGTTACCGAGCGAACGACGGCCTCGGCATCGGCGCCCGGGAAATTCGCCGTCACCGTGACCGTCGGCGGCGAAATCTGCGGATATTGCGCTATCGGCAGGGCCGGAATGCAAATCAAACCGGCGAGCAATACCACGAAACTCAAGACGCCGGCAAAGAGCGGGCGCTTGAGGAAGACCTCAATCATTCTGCAGTATTAGTACGGACGAGCGTGCCCGCTCCCTTTGCCCGTCGCCACATCCATGCATTCCACGTCGGAACGAACGGGCCCGGATCGAAGCGTTGTAGGCCCCGAACGTACGCATACGTGTAGTCGGCATCGAATAAGTAGAGGATGGGGACCTCGCGGGCCGCGATCGACGCGATCCGCCGATACAGTCCGCGCCGCACCGACCTGTCGGTATGCATGAGCGCGGCCGATTCGAGTGCCGTCACGGCTGGGTCGCACCAGCGCATGTAGTTAGATGTACCGTCGCACGCGAGCACGGCCGAATCGTCCGGATCGGGTCCCATGGTCCACGGCACGTAGGCAAGGTCGAACCGTCCCGTAGCGAGCGCACCGGTGCGCGGCATGAACAGCTGCGCGTTCGAAATCGACTTCACTTCTACCGAAATGCCGCGCTCGCGTAACGCCGCTTGGACGGCCGCCGCCACGCGCACGCCGGTGTTCGATTCAGGAAACTGCACGTACAGCGCCTCGAACGCACGACCGTTCTTCTGTAATATTCCGGTGGGGTCGCGATGCCAGCCGGCCGCTGCGAACAGCCGGTCGGCTCCGGCCGGATCGTATGCGGGCTGTCGAATCGAAGGGTCGTACGCCCACGAAAACGGCGGCTGGATAGAGTTCGCGACGGGATAGTAACCAAGCGTGATCTTACGCGAGATCGCAGCGCGATCGATCGACATTGCGACCGCTCGTCGCATTGTGGGATCGTCGAAGGGCGCCCGCGCGGTATTGAAGGCGAGCCCGGCCACCACCGCCGAGGGCGCGCGCAAGAACGACAGCCGGTCGTTACCGCGGAGGGTCGTCAGTTGCGACGGCGCGATCAGATTCCAGTCGAGCTGTGCGGATTGCAGCATCACGAGATTGGTCGAGGGGTCGGGGGCGATGCGAACGTCGAGACCGACCTGCGGCGCGCCCTGCCAGTAACCGGCGTTCGGGGCGTATCGTAGACCTTCGCCGCGATGCCACCAGAGCAAACGGTACGGTCCATCACCAACCGGCGCGGCCCCGAACGGCGATTGCGCAAGCGGAGCCACGCCGGCCAACAGGTGCGCCGGAAGCACCGCCTGCGGCACGACGCCGTATGAGAAGTACGTCGCGACGGCCGGCGCCCACGCGTGACGCAGATGAAGAACGACGGTGTCGTCACCGCGCGCCGTGGCCCGATCGATCAGCTCGTAGCCCTCGTGCGAGCGAACCGGATTGCGCGGGTCGAGAATTGCGTGCAACGTGAACAGGACGTCCCGCGACGTCACGGGCACGCCGTCGCTCCACCGAACGCCGTGCCGCAGACGGAAGACGATCGTCCGGCCATCGGCCGAAACGCCGCCGTTTCGAGCGGTCGGAATCTCGGCAAGCAACGCCGGCACGGCGTTGCCGCGAGCGTCAAAATCCAGGAAGGGTTCGAACATGAGCCGCGCCAGTTGCTGCTCGACCGAGGCGGCGTCGGGGTGGATGAAGAGCGGGTCGAGCGTCTGGGGGTCGGCCGCAATGCTGAAGCGGATCAGATTGGCGGGCGGAGCCGGATGGGCTGGTGCGCAGGCCGCCAGCAAGGAGGCCAGCCCAAGTGCGCTGAGCCATCGTATTGCGCCGAACGAATCATCGGTGCTATAGTGATTACGCCGAAGATTTATCGGTATTTTGCTCTCCTTGACGAACATGATAGCGCCAACTGAAGAATTAGACGAACTCGACCTGCAACTGCTGGATGCCCTCCAGACCAACGCTCGCTCGACATTTGCCGAGCTGGGCTCGTTGGTCGGGTTGCGCGCACCGTCGGTTCACGATCGCGTGAAGCGGCTCGAGCAACGCGGGTACATTCAACGATATTCGGCGCAACTCGACGCCAAGCGGCTCGGCCTGGAGCTGACCGCGTTCGTCTCGCTGTATACGACCCCGGATTGCGCCTACGAGACCTTCACCGCCGAACTCGGACGCATGCCGGAAATCTGCGAAGTGCATTCGGTAGCTGGCGAAGAGACCTTCGTTTGTAAAGTCGTAACCAGCTCGACGCGCCACCTCGACGATCTGCTCGCGCGGCTGAAAGGCATGCGCGGGATGGCGCGCACGCGCACGACGATCGTTCTGACGACGCCCTACGATCGCGGCGGCGTCACGGTGCAATCGTGAACGCGACCGACCTGCATCCGCTCGGCGCGCATCGCGTGCTCGAGCCGCCCGGCTCCATGCCGCAGACGGCGTGGAAGGTCGACAATACGCCGGTCGCGCTTGCCAACGAAATTTTGTGCGACGTCGACACGCTGAACATCGACTCGGCCTCGTTCAAGCAAATCGCCGACGCCTGCGGCGGCGACGCGGCTGCGATCGCCGATCACATCGCGGCGAACGTCGAGCAGCGCGGCAAACAACACAATCCCGTGACCGGTAGCGGCGGCATGTTCGTCGGACGCATCGCAGCCGTCGGCGAGCATCTTCGCGGCCGGCCAGGCCTCGAGTTGGGTGCGCGCATCGCTTCGCTCGTCTCACTAACGCTGACGCCGCTGCACATCGACGAAATTCTACGAGTCGACGTTCCGACCGGACGCGTCTGGATTCGCGGCCACGCTATTTTGTTTGAAAGCGGCCTGTGGGCACGACTTCCCGTGGACATCGATGAAGGCGTCGCGCTGGCCGTGCTCGACGTCGCGGGCGCGCCGGCGCAAGTCGCACGGATGTGTTCGCCGGGTCATACCGTGGTCGTCATCGGCGCCGACGGCAAATCCGGTTTGCTCTCGTGCGCGCAAGCCAAAGCACGCGTCGGCGATGGCCACGTGATCGCCGTCGTTCCCGACGCGTCGAGCGCCGGCGCGCGACTGCTGCTCGATGCCGGGTTGGCAGATGCGATCGTCGTCGCCGATGCTCGCGACACGCTCGACATCAGCGATAAAGTCGCCGCCGTCGCACCTGCGCTGGCCGACATCGTGATCAACTGCGTCAACGTGCCCGGCACCGAGCTCGGCTCGATCTTATGCGCGAAGGACGATGGTATCGTCTATTTCTTTTCGATGTCGACATCGTTTACCGCGGCGGCGCTCGGCGCCGAAGGCGCGGGCCGCGATGTCACCATGATCGTCGGAAACGGCTACACCAAGGGTCACGCCGAAACGGCGCTGCAGACGCTGCGCGCTAACCCCAAAGTACACGACTATTTCAACGCCAAATACGCACCGTCCAACGCCTGAGGATAACGACATGAACGACACGATCGCACGTCATCGTAAGCCGCC
>JBDTKL010000037.1:0-6441 GCA_039935355.1 Candidatus Tumulicola sp. | reverse complement strand
GCGCGGGTAGCGGTTTCCGCGCTGGCCCGCGGGCGTGTGCGGGGGATTGGAATCCGTGACGCTCGCCCTCGCAGTCGTTACGGTCGCGGCACTCGCGTTGCTCCCGGCTGAAACGTCGCGCAGCGTTTTGGCAACTGCAGCGTCGGCACTCTACGAAGCCGTGCCGTTTCTTGCGCTGACGGCGCTCCTGTCACGCATCGTCCCGGCGTGGGCCGTCGCGTTCGCAGGATGCGGATGTACGCTCGGGCCGTCGGCGCGCTCGGTTCCCGCGGCCTTCGCATTGGCGCTCTCGTTCGGACCCGGCGTCGCGCTCGCGCGGGTGGCGGCGGCCGTCGCGGTGGCCGCCGGTGCGAAGCGCCTCCTGCCGGCCGATGCGTGTGGGCACGTCGCGCAACCCGCCTCCGAACTGGCCGCGCTGGTACCGGCGGCGCTGGCCGCCGGGGCGTTGCAGCAGGCCGCCGCGTTCGATTTGCACGGGCTGGCACCCGCCCTCCAATTCGTTGCCGGTGCGCTGGCCGGCGGGTTGGCCGCACCGTGCGCATTGGGTACCGCGGCATTGGCGGCGACGCTGCATCGCTCCGCACCGGCCGCCGCAGCGGGACTACTGTGCACGGCAGGCTTGATCGACGCCCGCGTCTTCGTCCGCGCCACGCGTTGCAGCGGTCACGACGCGCTAGCCTACGGAATGCTCGCGACGGCGTTACTCGCGGTTGGAATACACCGGGGAAACGGATTGGTACATCCGGTCGTCGGCGTCGCGCTGCTGCCGTGTGCCGTAGGCTGCGCGGCGTTCGCATACCGGTACCGCCGAAAGGCGTTCAGTGCCGCGCGCGTCGCTCCCGCACTCATGCTGGCCGGCGCGTTTGCCGGAGCTTCCGCTCCGCAGTACCGCGCGACCGAAACGACGATGAGCGGCTTGTTCGCCGGCGAGCGATTGACGTTTACCGGCGTGCTGTCGAACGGCGATGTCGTGGCGCGCTACGCAATCACGTGCTGCCGCGCCGACGCCGCGCCGGTTGCCGTGCGCTTGTCACGGCGATTATCGTTCGGCGAAGGCACGTGGCTGTGCGTCGACGGCACGATCGTTACCGCTCCCGACGGCGCGCTGCGGCTCGAGCCCGCCTCGGTACGACGCATCGACCCTCCGCCCGATCCATTCGTGTATCGCTGACGCTAGTCTCCGCGCCCTCGCTCCAGCACCTCGATCGGAATGCCGTTCGGATCTTCGACGAACGCAATGGCGCGCGTGCCGCTCGGCGACTTGTACGCGTCTTTGATAATTGTGACGCCCGCGGCGCGCAGTCGATCGATGTAGGATCGCAAATCGCCGTCGGCTTCGATCGCCAGATGTTCGTAACGATTACCGAGTTCGTACGGCGGATGCTCTTCCAGGTCGTACACCAGCTCGATGTACGCATTCCAATCGTGGCCGACGAACGCCATATCGGCGTTCCCCGGATGGTGGTTCGGGCCGCCCAGCAATTGTAGGCCCATCTTGGTCGTATAAAATTCGATCGACTCGTTCATGTCGTTTACGAAGATCGACGTGTGTAGAAAGCGCGGCACGATCAGTGTGTGAAGTAGCGGTAGGTAGAGAAGACCAGCGCGACATCGAGCCGGTCGGCGGCTTCGATCACGAGTTCGTCGCGAATGGAACCGCCGGGCGCGATGATGGCGGTGCAGCCGCCTTCGACCGCCGCTTCGAGGCCGTCCGGAAATGGAAACGATCCGTCGCTCGCACACGCCGCGCCGGTAACCGCGGCGCGAATGGCGGCGATCCGAACCGCCGATACGCGGTTCGTTTGGCCGGCGCAGATGCCGCGCGTCGTTCCGTTTTTAGCAATCACGATGCCGTTCGATTTGACGTGTCGCACGACGTCCCAGGCCAATGCGATGTCGTGCCATTGTTGCGGTTCCGGCTGCCGCTTGCTGACGACCCGCCAACGCTCGGGCGGGGCCGCCGGATCGTTATCTTCAGCCAACACGCCGCTCAACGCACTGCGAACGCGCAGCTCGCCCGCCAAGACGTGCGGAAGGTCGATCGGAAAACGCATGATCCGCAAATTTTTCTTTTTGGTCAGCAGCGCCAGCGCGTCGGCGTCGAAATCCGGTGCCGCCACGATTTCGAGGAAGAACCGCGAGAGCGATTCGGCGGCTGCGAGATCGATCCGCGCATCGGTGGCAACGATGCCGCCGTAGGCCGAAATCGAATCCGCCGCCAACGCGTCCGCAATCGCCAGATCGACGCGCGAACGTTGCGCGACCCCGCACGGAATCGTATGTTTCACAACGACGGCGCGCACGTAGCGCTCGTGCTGGCTGCCGAAATCGGCTCCCAGCGTCGCGCGCGAAAGCAACCGAAACGTCGCGTCTAAATCGAGTAGATTGTTGTAGCTCAGCGTCTTGCCATGCAGCTGTTCGGGCAGGCGATCGCGGCGATCGAGATAAAATGCCGCGCGTTCTTGCGGATTCGTGCCATAGCGCAATCGCTTCACGAGCGGCAGCGTGAGCGCGAGCGCGCCGGGTAACTCGCTCGGCACCACTTCGCCGGCGGTCGCGAGATAGCGCGATATCGCGCCGTCGTATTGGGCCGTTCGCTCGTATGCGACGATCGCCAGGCGGCGCCGTAAAGCCGCCAAATCTTCGCCGTCGACCAACGCCGAAAGAAACGATTCGTATTGCGACGGGTCGGTCAAAATCGATACGTGTGCGAAATTTTTTGCGGCCGCGCGCAACAGCGAAACGCCCCCGATGTCGATCTGCTCGATCGCGTCGCTCAACGTCACCCCCAGGCGCCCGACCGTATCCTCGAACGGATACAGATTGACCGCGACGACGTCGATCGGCGGAATCGCATACGTTTCGGCCTGACGGGCGTGATCGGCATCGTCCCGGTCGTATAAAATCCCGCCGAAAATTTTGGGATGGAGCGTCTTGACGCGTCCGCCGAACAGTTCCGGGAAGCCGGTGATCGCGCCGGCATCGCGCACGGCGACGCCGCGTTCTTCTAGGTACGCGCGCGTACCGCCGGTCGCGTAGATTGCCATGCCGCGCTCGATCAGGGCACGAGCCAATGCTTCGGCACCGGTCTTGTCGGAAAGCGACAGCAACGCCGTTGGGCGCGCCTCAGGCAAGCGACAGCTCCGGCGCGAGCGGTGACAGTTCGGCCGATACGATCGCGCTGACGCCCGGCTCGCGCATCGTCACACCGTAGAGCCGGTCGGCGAGTTCCATCGTCCGCTTGTTGTGGGTGACGATTATCATCTGCGCGTCGGCGGAGAACTTCCGGATCATGGCCGCGAATCGCTCGACGTTGGCGTCGTCCAACGCTGCATCGACTTCGTCGAGCAGGTAGAACGGCGACGGCTTGACCGTCATGAGCGCGAAGATCAACGCTGCCGCCGTCATCGCGCGCTCACCGCCCGACAGCGCGGCCAGCGGCATCGACTTCTTACCGGGCGGCGCGACCGCGATCTCGATGCCCGTTTCGGAAAGATTTTCCGGATTGCTCTGCCACATCGACGCCGTTCCGCCCGGGAAAATCTCGGCAAACGTGTTGGCGAACGCCCCGGCCACTTTCGCAAACGTTTCGTTAAACTGCGCCTGCGTCTGAAGCTCGATTTCGCGAATCGACTCCAGGAGCGTTTCGCGGGCAGCGGTCAGGTCGTCCATTTGCGTACGTAAAAACGTTTGGCGCTCGTTGACTTCGTCACGCTCGGCCTCGGCGTTGAGATTCGCGTTGGTCGCCAGACGCGCGAACTCTTCGCGCAGTCGCGGCAAGTCGTCGACCACCTCGTCGGACTCGCCGGCGTAGCGTGCTTCGACGTCGCGACACTCTTCGTCGTCGGCCGGATTGGCCGCGAACTGCGATACGAGCATACCGAGCTCCGCATCGATTTCGGCCAAGCGCGTACGATCGCGCTCGCCCACGCCCGACGCCTCGCGTTCGGTCTGTTCGGCCAGCTTCAAATCGGCTTCGACTTCGAGCTGCGTTGCTGCGATGCGGTCGCGATCGCGCCGGGCGTGTTCGAGCGCCGCATCGCCGTCGTTGACGCCACGCCGTTCTCCCTCGATACGAACGTGCAGCGAGCGCGTCTCTTCGGCCAGCGTTGCGATGTCGGCCAGCATCAATTCGCGCGCACCGATCGCACGCTTTTCGTCGACGTCGAGAATCCCCAATCGAGCGCGCGCCGCGTCGCGGTCCGCGGCCAGTCCCGCGAGACGTTCGCGGATGTCCGACGCTCGCGAGGCCGCATGCGTTTGTCGTTCTTCGGCGTGGCCGATCGTGGAACGCGCCCGCGCAAGGTCACCTTCGAGCCGCGTGCGGTCGGCATCCGTTTCGTCGCCGGCGACGGCGATCGTTTCGGCCGCACGCCGTTGCTCGCGCGACTCGCGCTGTAAAACCGCCAGTTCTTCGACGCGCGCACTTGCTGCGACCGACTCGGTCTCGGTGCGCCGCGCCTCGGTCGCCGCAGCCGCCGCTTGGGCTCGCAGCTCGGCCATCTGCAGGTCGAGATTCGCCAGCGCACGACGCTCGTTTTCGCGCGCGTCGATGGCCGTTTGCGCACGTTCGTGGGCGGCTTGTAAAGCGGCTTCGCCACGCGCCAAATTCGCGCGCAGCTCGATCAGCGTTTCGCGCAACGTCCTGGCTTGCACGCGCCGCGACAAAATCGACCGCTCTCGCTGAAAACGGCCGCCGGTAATCGCGCCGCCGCCGGTAATCTGCTCGCCGCCGAGCGTGACGACGGTGTCGCGCAAGCCGCGCGCGCGAACCAGCTCGATGCCGGTTTGCAGCCGGTCGACGATCAACACGTTACCCACGAGAAAATTGACGATACTCCGGAACCGCTCGTCGGTCTCGACCAATGCGTGCGCGTACCCGATCACGCCGGGAACGCGGCCCAATTCGTCGGGCATCACGCGCCCCTCGCGATTGCGAAGCGTATCGAGCGGTAAAAACGTCGCGCGACCGGCCTCTTTGCGATTGAGAAACTCGATGCAACGCTCCGCGCCTTCAGACGTTGTCGTGACGACGTTCGAAAGGCGCGCGCCGAACGCGACGTCCATCGCTCGAGCGTATCGCTCGTCGATCGTTACTACATTCGAAACGATACCTTCGATGCCGCTCAACTCGCCGCGCTGCCACGCTTCGACCACCGCACGCGTCCCGGGCACGTGACCTTCTAAGTTGTTCTCGAGCTCTTCGATCGTGTGCAGGCGCGATTCGGCGCCGGTAACGGCCGACATCGCATCGCGATGGCTCGATAGCGCGCCGGCTAAGACGTCTTGCGCCTCCGACGCTTCGCGTTCTGCGGTTTCGAGGCCGGCAGCGTTGTCCCGCCGGACGTCTTCCAACTCGGCGGTACGCTCGCCACGTTCGCGCAATCCATGCGCCGCCGATCCCGCTGCGATCGCCAGCTGCGCCGCTCGCTCGCGCGCGGCCTCGAGGTCACGGTCGGCGCGCTCGGACTGTGCGCGTAGATTTTCCGCCTGGACGCGACGCTCCGCGTTCGCGGTCGCGTGCTCGGCAGCCGCGGCTTCCACTTCGCGCAACTGCGTGAAGATCTGTTCGAGCGTCGAGCGCGCCGCCGTCAGGGCGTTCGCCGCCTCCAGCTCCCGTTCGCGTGCCGCATCGAGTTCTTCTGCGAGCGGAGCGATCTCGCGCTCGCGCAGATCGATCGTGGCTTGCAAGCTCGTGCGTTCTTGCTGGGCGCGCGCGGCGTCTTGCGCGGTCTGCGTCGACTGGCCTTCCAACGCTTCGCGTCGCGCTAGCGACGCCGCGTAGTCGGCTTCGAGTCGCGCGAGTTCGGCACGGCGTGATTGCACGTGCGTTCGCGCTTCTTCGAGTGCGAGTTCTTGCCGGTATGCATCCGTGCGCGCCCCGGCGAGCTTGGCTCCCAAACTCGCGACGTTGGCGGCCGCCGCAGCGCGCCGCGCTTCGCCTGCATCTAACTGCGCACGCACCATTTCTCGCTCGGCGCGACGCGAGGCGCCGGCCCGCAAATAGCCGAGGATTTCGAGATCGCGCACGCGGGCGCTGACCTTCCGGTAGCGCTTTGCGCGACGTACTTGCGTTTCCAACTCGGGAACGCGGCGCTCGAGTTCGACGATCAGGTCGTTGAGCCGCACCGCATTGCGTTCGGTTTGTTCCAGCCGGCGCATCGACTCGTTCTTACGCGCTAAGAACCTTCCGATTCCGGCGGTCTCTTCGAACAGTACGCGCCGGTCGGTGGGTTTGCTCGTGAGTATGGCATCGATCTGTCCTTGCGAAATCATGGCGTAGGACCCGACGCCCAACCCCGTTCCCGAAAGCAAGTCGGCGATGTCGCGCAACCGAACCGGAGACCGGTTGATAAAATACTCGCTGTCGCCGGTACGATACGTGCGCCGGGTGATTTCCACTTCCGCAAACGCGACCGGCAAGCGTCCGTCGGAATTATC
>JBDTKL010000036.1:0-9959 GCA_039935355.1 Candidatus Tumulicola sp. | reverse complement strand
GCCAGCGTGACGCCCGACGAGCTGAGTTGCGACGGGTTGACGTTGACTTCGATCGCCGGCGTCAACGCGCCGCTGGCGTTGACGTTGGCGATCCCGGGCACTTGCTCGAAATCCGGAACGAGTTGATTGTTGACCAGCAGCGAGAGCGCCTCGGGCGTCATCGCTCGCGACGTAACGACCAGCGTCGCGACCGTCGGCTCGCCCGGGTCGAAGCTACCGATGCTCGGCGTCACTAAGTCGCTCGGCAAGTTGCCTTCGGCCGATTGCACCCGGCGTTGTACTTCGACGAGATCGGTCGTCTTATCGGAGCTCAGCGTAAACGTGGCGGCGATCGATGCTTGTCCGTTTTGAATGGTGGAGTTGATGTGATCCAAATCCGGTGCACCCGCGATCGCATCCTCGAGCGGACGAACGATCGCATCGCGAATCTCGCTCGGCGAACCTCCCGGATAACTGGCGCGGACTTGTATCGTGGGAAAGTCGATGTTCGGAAACTGTTGGTTGACTAAATTCACGTACGAAACGACGCCCGCCAGCGCGATCGCAGCGAGCGTGACGAACGTCAGCGTGGGCCGGTTAACGAAGACCCGAGTCAACCACATGTCGGAGGTTCCGGTTTCCTACGGACCGTCTTCGAGATCTTCGCCGGCCGTAATGCCGAGTTGCCCGTTCGAGATGACGGTGGTGCCACTTTTCAGGCCTTCGACGATCGACGTCGTTCCGTCGTTGGTGACTTCGCGCACGGAGCTGCGCGCGGCCGTGCCGTCTTTGTCGATCATCACCGACGTGTGCGAATCGTCGAGAAATGCGGTGACCGGAATGCCGACGCCGCTGGCCGACGTCAGCGCGATCACGCCCGTCACCGGCAAGCCGGCGGCCAACGCGCCTTTCGTGTTGCGCACTAACACCTTTACCGTGAAGTTGGTCGAGCCGGGCGACACCTGGCCGAGCACGCCGATCGTCGAACCTTGATAGCGCGCGTTGGGTTGGCCCGGAATCGTCAGCGCGACCGGCGCGCCGGCATGCACGCGGAACACGTCGGCGCTCGAAGCGTTCAGTTCCGCAAACACCGGGTCGTCTTGCTGCACGACGAAGATCGTGCGCGAACCCGGATATTCGCCCGGATTCAGATTGCGGTTGACGACGATACCGTCGACCGGCGACACGATCGTCGCGCGCGAGATCTGCGCGCTCAGATTGCGCGCTTCGGCTTGAGCCGAGGCCGCATCTTGGCGCGCCGAGGAAATCGTTGCCGCTTGCAGGCCCTCCTGCATGTTACCGTTGGTACGTTGCGATATCACGGCGGAGTTCAACGCCGCTTGATTCGAACGAACGTTGGCCGTGTAGACATTCGCGAGCGTCTGCTGGGTCTGCAACGATTGCGCCGATAGGTAACCCTGCGACTCCAACGATCGATCGCGAGCTAAATCGGCGTTCGCCTGGTTCAGGTTGGACTGGGATTGGTTGAGCGCTTCGCGCGCGGTCGAAACCGTATTGGGCGCCTGATCGATCGTCTGCTGGGCGGAAAACACCGCTTGGTCGGCTTTTGACGAATCCGAGCTGGCGGTATGCTCGGCAGCTTCGTACTGCGCTTGCAAGTCGGCGGTGTTGAGAACGGCAAGGACCTCGCCTTTGGTGACCCGATCGCCTTCGTTCACGTTGACCGCGTCGGTCGGCTCGGCCAAGTTGTTGGTCAGCATCACGTTTTGGTAGGGAGCGATGATGCCCGAGATCGTGAGCTTCGGGTGGATCGTCGCCGGCTTCGCCGTCGCCGTTGGGATCGAACCGGCATGCGTGGCCGTCCCTTGCCGGCTTTGACGGCCACCGCCATGGCCGCAGCCGGCAAGAAGGCAGACGCCGGCTATAGTGGCCGTCACGCGTAGCAGGGCTCGTTTCACGTTATTAAGCCTACTCCTCAAACTGAGAACTTCCGGGGGGACCGCTAAATAGCTCAGACGCAACCCAGGGCCGGTACGTATCCTAATCCACCGGTAACAAAGGATGGTGACCATGTTTTTTTCTTCAATACCACGACTCCAAACGTACATCGGGGTCATAGCAGCGTCGTTCGCCCTGGCCGCGTGCGGCGGCGGAGCGAAAAGCGCGACGCCCACGCAACTCTCGGCCTCCGCGACCGACTATGACGGCCAATCCGTCAACGTCAGCGGAACCGCTAAAGACCCGCACGTTCGAACGACCAAACGCGGCAAAATGGTGCGGTATCAGGTCTGCGATAGCGCCTGTGTCAACGTCGTTCAGTTCGGCGACACGAGCGTAGCCGATGGGACACAAGTTACCGTGACAGGCGTGTTCCATCAATCGTTCCGACGAATCCGCAAGATCTCCAACGTTGTCGTTGTCGGGGGCCGCCGCCCGAACTCATAAAGCGAATCGGCGCCGACCAAAACGCGCACGACGCAAACGCACATTCGCTGCAGGTACGGCAACGCCGCTCGCCTGCCTGCAGCGTCGCGCCTACTTTCGGCTGACCGGTAGTCCTACGCTCGCTCGAGCCACAAGACGAAGCGCGCTCCGCCCAAACGCGACGGCAAGACGACGACGCGGCCGGCGCAGGAACGGACGATCGCGGCGACCGCCGCCAATCCAAAACCGGTTCCGGCGTAATTTGAACCGGCTCGACCCCTTCGTTCGCATTCGAAGATCGCGCGACGTTCGCGCGGATCCACGCCTGGCCCGTCATCGTCGATCGTAACGACAACTCTGCCGCCGGCGCAGCTCGAAGCGACGTGCACCGTGCGCGCGCCCACATCGATTGCATTCTGCAAAATGTTGACGGATGCACGAATACAGTCGTCGGCAGCTATGCGAGCCGTGCCGCGAGCCCGATGCATAATGCGGACCGAGACGCACTTCGCGAGGGCGCGCGGACGTATTGCCGCGACGGCGTGATCGATCGCGGGCGCGACGTCGCACGTCGCTACCGGGCGTATGGCGCTGCCGTCGAGCAGCGAAACGTCGGCGATGCCGTCGAGCAACCGGCCCAACCGCAAAACTTCACCACGGGCGGTCTCCAAGCACTGCAGCCGCCCCGGCACGTCGCCGCGCGGTTCGAGCAACAACTCTAACTGGCCGCGAATGCTCGTGAGCGGCGACCGCAACTCATGTGCGATGCCGGCGAGTTCGCGTCGCCGTTCGTCCCGGCGAAGCGCGTCGTCCAACATCTGGCGGAGCGCACGGACCGAAACGGGACGGGTCAGCCGAGCGAACGCGCTCTCAAACGTATATCCCATGTCTGCCCGAAGCACGCCGGCGATGCGGCAAGCGGCGCCGCGGACGTGCCGGTCGCTCGCTACGGCACCATCGCGCGGATCGCTCAACAACCCGACGGCGTAGATGCCATCGTGCGGTTCGTGCATCAGAACGTCGCCGGCGCGCACGAGCGGCACGCTGGAACTCCGGCCGTTTCGGCCCCTACGAACGACGCCCGAACGATCGCGCAGCGCGATCAGCGCGACGGGAGTGCCAAGCTCGACGCGACGATTAATCGCACCGGCGAATGCGCCGGCCGATAACGCCGTCACGCCGGGGTAAACTTGTAGCCGAGCCCGTGCACGGTACGAACCATCGACGGCAGCGAACGCGCCTCCTCAACCTTCGCGCGCAGCCGCCGAACGTGCACGTCGATCGTGCGAGCGTCACCGTCGAAATCGAAGCCCCAGACCTTTTCGAGCAAGCGCTCGCGCGAGAGTGCGATCCCTGGATTCGCAGCGAGCTCTAATAGCAGCGCGAATTCGCGCGGCTTCAACCGCACGTCTTGGCCGTCGACGCGCACCTCGCGGGCGCGCTCGTCGATCTCGAGCCGTCCGAAGCAAAGAATCCGGCCTGCCGGCTCGACCGGCGCACCGCTGCGTCGTAACACCGCTTTCACGCGTGCCGCGAGTTCGCGCGGCGAAAACGGTTTGCAGATGTAATCGTCGACGCCGAGTTCGAATCCGACGACACGGTCGAGTTCGTCGCAACGGCCGGTCAACATCACGATGGGAAGACTCGGTCGTTCGCGTTTAAGCGTGCGCGCGACTTCGAGGCCGTCGATCCCGGGCAATCCGATGTCGAGGATCAAGAGATCGGCCAGCGTACGCGCTCGCCGTAACGCAGCCGGCCCGTCTGGCGCGGCGGCGACAAGAAAGCCTTCGCGCTCGAGATGATGCGCGACGATGTCGCGGATGGCGGCTTCGTCTTCGGCGACGACGATCGTTTGCACGGGCACGATGGCGACAGTGCCCGTTACGGCTTAGGTGTTAGACATCTGCCAGTGGCCCGAATTGCGCTGCGTGTGCCCGTAACGTGCGATAGATCGTCGATGCGGCAAAGCCTAAGCGCTCGAGCTTACGCGCCAGCGCGGGATAGGACGCCGCCGGCTGGCGTTGCTGCAACGACGCCAGCGCGACCGAACAGCGATCCGCTTCACTGCCCTCGAGTTCGCCGACCGCCTGCGTGGCAGCGTCGCGCTCGATCCCTTTGCTAACCAACTCGCCAACGAGTCGAGCATCACCGCGCGCGGTGCGTTTCGTCTCGACGTACAAACGCGCGTAGAGATGGTCGTCGACGAAGCCATCTCGCTTACAACGTTCGACGGCTTCGCGAACGCCGTCGCCCGGAAAGCCTTTGCTTTCGAGGCGTTGCCACAGCTGCGCTTCGGTGAGTCGTCGGCGCGCGAGTAAGCCGAGCGCACACGCGTACGGCGTCACGAACGCCTACGCTTCGACGACCGCGGATCCGTTCGGCGAAACCGTCTTCATTAGCGCTTCGCGGATCTTGGTTTCGATCTCTGCGGCCATATCCGAATGCTCTTCTAAGAAGGCTTTTGCGTTTTCGCGGCCTTGCCCGATACGTTGATCGCCGTACGTATACCACGAACCGCTCTTGCCCACGAGGTTTTGATCCAATGCGACGTCGAGAATCGAGCCCATCTTGGAAATTCCGCGGCCATACGTGATATCGAACTCGGCCTGCCGGAACGGCGGCGCGACCTTATTCTTGGCCACTTTCACGCGCGTGCGCGCGCCAACGACGTCTTGACCGATCTTAATGGTTTCGAGCTTACGAACGTCGAGACGAATCGACGCATAGAATTTGAGCGCGCGACCACCCGACGTCGTTTCGGGGCTTCCGAACATGACGCCGATTTTCTCGCGCAACTGATTGATAAAGATCATCACGGCTTTGCTGCGCGAAATGGCCGACGTCAGTTTGCGGAGCGCTTGCGACATCAGTCGCGCCTGTAGACCGACGTGCGTGTCGCCCATATCGCCCTCGAGTTCGGCCTTCGTAACGAGTGCGGCGACCGAGTCGACCACGATCACGTCGACCGCATTACTGCGGGTAAGCATCTCGGCAATGTCGAGAGCCTGCTCGCCGGTGTCGGGCTGCGAAACCAATAGATTGTCGAGATCGACGCCCAATGCAGCCGCATAGTTAGGATCTAACGCGTGTTCGACGTCGATGAAGGCCGCAGTTCCGCCGTTCCGTTGCGCTTCCGCGATTGCATGCAGGGCCAAGGTGGTCTTACCGCTGGATTCAGGACCGTAGATTTCGACGATTCGTCCGCGCGGAAGTCCGCCGACGCCAAGTGCCAAATCGAGTGCGATGGATCCGGTCGGCACGACCTCAAAGGCCATGCGCTCTTGGAAATCTCCCATACGCATAATCGAGCCTTTGCCGAACTGACGCTCGATCTGCGCGAGCGCACTATTCAGTGCAACTTGCCGTTCGTCCGATGATGCCATGCTGATCCTCCTTCGTTAGTGTTGTCGCAATGTGGGGGGCGCGTAGTCAGATTCGCATTGGATAGTGCCACATGGATGGCATTGAGGACGCGGACGGTCATGAATGTGCTCCGGCCGGTGCCTCGTCGAACAACGCCTCGATGAACTCTGCCGGAACGAAGGGCGCCAGCGCGTCGGCTGTCTCTCCGAGGCCGATGAACTTGACCGGAATTTCCAGTTCATCGACGATGGCGACCAATACACCGCCTTTGGCCGTCGAATCCAACTTGGTGACGACCAGGCCGGTGAGCGGCGCGGCGGCATGAAACAGTTTGGCCTGCGAAATCGCGTTTTGCCCGGTCGTTCCATCGAGCACCAACAGCGTTTCTGCCGGTGGCTCACCGACTTCGCGTTCGACGACGCGACGAATTTTTTTCAGTTCTTCCATGAGGTTGATCTTGGTTTGCAAGCGTCCCGCGGTGTCGATCAACACGACGTCGACGTTACGCGCTTTTCCGGCGCGAACGCCGTCGAACACGACCGAGGCCGGATCGGCGCCTTCGGCTCCGCGGATTAATTCGCTGCCGCTGCGATTGGCCCAAATCGCCAACTGTTCGGCCGCTGCGGCGCGAAAGGTATCGCCGGCAACCAACAGCACGCGTTTGCCTTGCTTGCGCAGGCGCAGGGCCAGTTTTCCGATGGTGGTCGTTTTGCCGCTGCCGTTGACCCCAACCACCAGAACGACCGCCGGCTTTCCGCCCAACTGTAGCTCGGCCGACGGAAGCGTGAGAAAGCGTTCGACGTCTTTTTGGAAGCGTGCGACCACACGATCGGTGGTTTTCCACGCTTCTTGTTTTGCGACGGTTTGCAACCCAGATACGATTTTCTGCGTCGTGGGCACGCCGAAATCGGCGACGATTAACGTTTCCTCGAGCTCGTCCCAAAACTCGGGCGTCAACGGCGTACCCGGCCGCCCCAGCCGCTGTACCGCTGTAAATGCTTCGCGCGCCTTGCCGAGCGATACGCGAAGTCGCGAGAACCAGGTCACGGGCGTCCGTCTTCTTGGCTAACTATCGAACTCCTGTTCGCTAGTTTTGGTCTTTTGGGCTAGCAGCGGGCGGCGCGAACCGCAAACACGAGCGCCTGGCCGTAGAGGCACGCCTTATCACGCAACGTGCGTACCGCGTCGTCCTTTTGCAGCGCGTCGGCGAAGCGTGGGAAGCGCGCCAACTGCTCGAACAGCACCGCATAGCGGGCCGGCCGGCGTTCCATGAAGCGCATCAGTTGCACGCGGTGAACCAGCCGGTGAACGAACTGCGAGCCGACCCGTCCGGCATAGCGCGCCGCCGCGCGCACCGGATCGGACCGGTCCGCATTCAGCGCTTCGGCTGCCAGCCGGCCGCTCATCGCGGCCTCGTAAATGCCCTCGCCGTTGGTGGCGTCCACCAACCCGGCGGCCGTGCCGCCGAGCAAGACGTTGCTGTCGCAGAACCGCGGACGCGGATCGCCGCCGTACAGTAAGTGGCCTTCTTCTTTCACCGAGACGACGGTGCGGTGAGAGTACAGCCGTGCGCGCACGCGCTCGGTAAACGCGTCCAGTTCCTCGCGCAGCTCGAGCCCCGGAAGTTTTCCGACCAGCCCAAGTCCGATTGCCAGGTGATCGCGCTTAGGGAACATCCACGCAACGATCTGCCTCCCGTCGCGAGCGGGATAGTAATGCAGCTCCAAGGTTCGGTACGCGATGTCGACGGCCGGCGCATCGAGATACACGCGATATTGCAGCGTCGTCATGAGACCGTCACGCCAGCGGTCGTATTCTAACCGCGAAGCCGACTCCGATTCGGTACGCACGCGATCGAGATTCACCGTCGCACCCGATGCCAGAAAAACATTCCGCGCCGCGATCGTGCGGCGCTCTCCGGCACGGAGATCGGCATATTCGACAACGGCGCGCTTACCGTCGGTCTGGATCGTGCGAAATAGCGACTGCGTGCGAATGTCCGCGCCTTCGCGCGCGGCCAAGCCGGCCATGGTGCCGTCCAGCTCCTCGCGCGTGCTGGTGTGTCCGGGGCCGAACATCACTTCGTGCTCGCGCCCGTTGACGTCGAACAGCGCCAGGCGCGGCGTATCGAAATGGACGATCTCGCGCGGGAGATCGAATTCTTCACAAAAACCGGGCCTCAGCCCGGCTGCGCACACGCGCTTGGCGCCGATGACGGCGTCCTTCTCGAGCACGACCGTTTCGAGGCCGGAACGGGAGGCTTCGCGCGCCGCGGTGGCCCCTGCCGGCCCGCAGCCGACGACCACGAGATCTACCGTCTCCACAAGCCCGCACGTTCGTCGCCGGTTCGCGCGGTCCGCCAGCTTGGCCGCGTTTCATAAAGGACTCGTTCGTAATACCGCAGTAAGCAGGCCGGTCGGCTCGCTCCCTCGAGCCGGATATTCACCCGCTACCCGCTCTTACTTTAAGGATAGGAATGACGGCAGATACGGCGATCGCAGCCGGTTTAATCGGCGGCGCCCTTGCGGTGCTCTACGGAATCGCGCTTACCTTCTGGGTGCTGCGCCAGCCCGCCGGCAACGAACGGATGCGCGAAATCGCCGGCGCGATCCAAGAAGGCGCGATGGCCTTCCTTCAGCGCCAGTACATGACGATCGGCATCGTTGCGATCGTTATCGCAATCGTAATCTTCTTCGCACCGACCCTCGGTAAAGAAGCCGCTGTCGGATTTTTGATCGGCGCCATCTTATCGGGCGCTGCCGGGTTTATCGGCATGATCGTGTCGGTTCGCGCCAACGTGCGAACGGCCGAGGCCGCACGCGGCGGGATCAAGCCGGCGCTCAACGTGGCGTTCCGAGGCGGAGCTGTTACCGGCATGCTCGTCGTCGGCCTCGGCTTGTTGGCGGTGTCCGGCTACTACGATATTCTGCTGCACATCAACAACGGCGACCAGGGAGTTACGCTGAACGCGATGGTCGGTTTGGCCTTCGGCTGTTCGCTGATTTCGGTGTTCGCGCGTCTCGGCGGCGGCATTTACACGAAAGCAGCCGACGTCGGTGCCGATCTGGTCGGTAAGGTCGAAGCCGGAATTCCCGAAGACGATCCGCGCAACCCCGCCGTCATCGCCGATAACGTCGGCGACAACGTTGGCGACTGCGCCGGCATGGCGGCCGACTTGTTCGAAACGTACTGCGTTACGACGGTCGCGGCGATGCTGCTCGGGCAACTCGTGTTTGGCGCGACGGTGCCGGCGGCCACGACGTTCCCGCTCGTGATGGGAGCGCTGTCGATCGTTGCGTCGATCATCGGTACGCTGTTCGTCGGTGGCGGCAACGTAAAAAAAGACCGCATCATGGGCTCGCTGTACCGCGGCATGATCGTCGCCGGCGTGCTTTCAATTATCGGTTTCTGGTTTATCTCACAGAAAGCGTTCGCAGAGGCTGGGAGCATCTCACCAACCGCCGTCTTTATCTGCGCGGTCGTGGGCGTCTTGATCACGGGCGCGATCACGTTCATTACCGAGTACTATACCGGCACGCAGTTCCCGCCCGTTCAGAATATCGCGAAGGCGTCGGTGACCGGACACGCGACCAACATGATCGCGGGCTTGGCCGTTTCGATGCAAGGCACGGCATTGCCGGCCATCGTGCTCGTCATCGGCATTTTGGTGAGCTATGGGTTCGCCAATCTCTACGGCGTCGCGATTGCAGTCATGTCCATGCTTTCGCTGGCGGGCATCGTCGTGGCGATCGACTCGTTCGGGCCGATCACCGATAACGCCGGTGGTATCGCCGAAATGGCCGAACTCCCCCAAGAAGTGCGCAACGTAACCGATCCGCTCGACGCGGTCGGCAACACCACCAAGGCCGTCACGAAAGGCTACGCGATCGGCTCGGCCGCGCTGGCCGCCGTCGTGCTCTTCGCAGCGTTCTTGCAGGAGCTGATCAAAATCAAGTGCCCGGGTTCGAGCGTCGGGACGTGCGTCGATGACGTGCGCAATCTGTTCGCGATCGGCAATCCGTACGTATTGTGCGGCTTGTTCATCGGTGGCCTCTTACCGTACTTGTTCGCATCGCTGTCGATGGAAGCGGTCGGACGCGCCGGCGGCGCGGTCGTCGAAGAAGTCCGCAGACAGTTCCGCGAGAACCCAGGAATCATGGAAGGAACCGTGCGTCCGGACTACGCGACGACGGTCGACATCGTGACGCGTCACGCGCTCAGGGAAATGATCG
>JBDTKL010000035.1:0-6701 GCA_039935355.1 Candidatus Tumulicola sp. | reverse complement strand
CGCCGAGGCCGGCGTTACGCCCATGGCCGACGCTAGGCCGGACGTGGTTACGCCTGGGCCTTCGAATTCGAGGCGGTAGATCGACTCGAGATACTCCTCGACAGATTCATCGAAATGACTATGTCCCGACATGCTCCCTTATTGTTCTACGCGGCGGCTGCAGTTCCGCGATTGACGATAGGAACTCGTGCACCATAGAGATCGAACTCGACCCTTCGCCGACGCCGGAAGCGACGCGTTTGAGCGAGTCGAGACGGGCGTCGCCGACGGCGAACACGCCTGGCTGGTTGGTTTCCAAGAAGTAAGGATGGCGTTCGAGCGGCCACGGAGCCCGAGCTTCGATCACATCCGGACCGGTGAGGATGAACCCGTCGCGGTCGCGGGCAACGACGCCCTCGAGCCAATCGGTTCGCGGCACGGCGCCGATGAACACGAACAATCCCGCCGTGTCGAGCGTCTTCGACGTTCCATCGCCGTTGTTCGCGATCGTGATACGCTCCAACCGCTGTGCGCCGTGCGCAGCGGTTATTTCAGACGACGCGAGCACCGAAATGTTCGGTGAAGCGACGATGCGATCGACCAGATACTGCGACATACTTTTTCCAAGGTCGGTGCCGCGGATCACGATCGTAACGGTTTTCGCATACCCCGAAAAATTCAGCGCAGCTTGTCCTGCGGAGTTGCCGCCACCAACGATATGCACGTCGTTTCCCGCGACGGCGAACGCTTCAGTTTGCGCGGCGCCGTAATACACACCGCGATTGACGAACTCTTCGCAACCTTGCGCTTCGAGCGAACGGTATTCGATGCCCGGCGCGAGCACGACCGCGCGCGCCAGCACCGACTGTCCGTCCTCTAGTGACAGCTTGCGGTCGCCGGCGTCACCCGTGAGGCGGCAGACTTCGCGAACGACGACGATGTCCGCGCCGAACCGCTGCGCCTGCCGCAACGCACGATCGGCCAAGTCCTCACCCGAAATGCCGGCCGGAAATCCGAGGTAATTTTCGATCCGCGATGACGTGCCGGCCTGTCCGCCGGGGGCGTACCGATCGATCAATAACGCGTCGAGCCCTTCGGACGCTCCGTACACCGCAGCGGCAAGACCGGCCGGTCCGGCACCGACGATCGCTACGTCGTAGTGCGCCTGTTTCGGCACCGCCGACATGCCGAGACGTTCGGCCAAGTCGCGAATACCAGGCGATTTCAACGACTCGCCTTCGTAAAAGTTCACTTCGCATTCCGGACCGTCGCGTTCGGTCCAGTCAAACGGGACGTGCATGCGCGACAAAAAGTCGCGCAACTGATGACACGCTCCCGAACGGCTATCGCCTACTACCGTGCAAACCGTCGATGGATGCTCGATCGCAAGATGGCGTACGAGTGCGACACGGCGCCCCATGTTGTTGCTCACGGTTTCTGCGAAACGCTCGTCATCGTGCATCATGCGCCAAAAGATCGTGCCGTCGACGCGTGCGACCCGCACGTCGGTAATGGCTCGCACGCCGGCGAGCGCACTCGCGCCAAGCAACAACGGGATTTCGCCGAAACCATCGCCCGGCTCGTACTCGCCCAGCTCGGTCGGACGGCCGTTGATCGACTTTACGATGGCGGCGCGGCCCTCGACCAGTACGTAAAACCGGGCTCCTTCGTCTTCACGCACCACCCAGTCGCCGGCCGGCACGTGCAGGTCGGCGCAGCGGCGCGCGAACCACGTAACGTGTTCGGGCGCGCAGCCGGCGAATAGCGAAAGACCGACGAGGTCCGAAAGGTCTAGCATGGTCGCCCTTAAACGCCAGGCCCGGGGGTCAGGGTTGCGCTTCCTGGCCGGCAGGCGGGACGTCCGCGGGCAAAAGCGCTCGCAGCCGCCGCTTGAGATCGTCGTCCGCGAAGCTGCCGTCAACGGCATTCCGGACGAGTCGCAGCAGCATTTGCGATCCGCACGCCGACTCGACGCGTGCATATTCTCGTTCGATCGTCGTGCCGAACATCGGCGGATCGTCGGCATCGATGACAACGACGCAACCTTCGTCGTCGAAGCGTTGGAAGGCGTCGCCGCTCGCTAACGCTGCGCCGGTGCGATCGTTGGACGTCGGGCAAACTTCGAGCGGTATCCGGTTCTCTCGCAGGAGACGCACGACGGAATCGCTCTGCAATGCGGCGATGCCGTGGCCGATCCGCTCGGCATGCAGCAGTTCGACGGCGTCGCGAACACTTTGCGGACCGGCCGCTTCGCCCGCGTGCGCCACACAGTGCAGACCGGCGGCGCGCGCGTAGTCGAACGACTCGACGAACAATTCGGGAGGAAAGCGCGACTCGTCGCCACCCAAACCGATCCCGACGACGCCGTCGCCCGCCGCCTCCGCCGCTAAACGCGCCGTCCGTAACGCGCTTTCTGCGCCGAAATTGCGCGTGAGGTCGACGATCAGCTGAAAACACGTCTCGCCGCCGGCATGTAATTCCGCGATGATATCGCGCAGCGTCGCACGCACGTCGAGTTCGGGATGGAAGAACGTCCAAACCGAAGGCGATACAAAGAGCTCGCCATACACGACGTTTCGATCGCGCGCCTCTTCGGCGAACTCTCGCGCGAGACGCGCGAACCGATCGGGCGTCGACAGCGTTCGATTCACCGCGGCGAAGCCGTACAGAAAGTCGCGAAACGATTCGAAGCGATACGGGTCGGCTGCGTCGACGGACTCACTCGCCTCGTCGCCCGAGCCTTCCGGCCGGTAGCGAAGCGGCAGGCCCTGCTCGCGCGCAAACTCGACGAAGGTCGCCGGGCGCAAGCTGCCCTCGAGGTGACAGTGCAGATGGATTTTGGGAATCGTCGACGCTAAGGTCACGCCGTCGCCTTCGGCAGGTGGGCCGGTGGCCCCGTCGTATTCTTGTCCGCCGCGGGGTGGAGCAGTCCGGTAGCTCGTCGGGCTCATAACCCGAAGGTCGGTGGTTCAAATCCATCCCCCGCAACCAAGTCCGGGTCCAGAAACGGCAACGTCTCTGGACCTTTTTTATTTGCCGCCGGGAATCGGCGTAGCAATCGGTTGTGGAATGCCCAGCTGCGCCGGCACGTGCAAACCGGTTGCGTTTCCGCGCAAGATCGCGATCGGCTTCGACGGCCCGCGAGCGGTTGAAGCGAACTCGTAGAGCGTGTCGAGCGAGCGCGATCGTGCCGATCGGCGTCGCATTTCCCGTAGCGTCGGTATCGAACTCGAATACGTCACCGCCACCCGTATTCGCGACCCACAAATCACCCTTGGAGTCTTGCCAATGAATTCGACTTGCGATTGCTCACATAAATCGAGTCGGCGTCGCGATCCGAAACGTACAGAGGCTCGCCCGTGATCGGGAATGCCCGCGTCGGACCTCTGAGCAGT
The DNA here is from genome assembly GCA_039935355.1 of Candidatus Tumulicola sp. Classification (GTDB taxonomy): domain Bacteria; phylum Vulcanimicrobiota; class Vulcanimicrobiia; order Vulcanimicrobiales; family Vulcanimicrobiaceae; genus Tumulicola. The sequence continues at coordinate 3,327 of JBDTKL010000035.1, read as the reverse complement.
GTGCTTGGCCCTTGCAAGGTGCCCACCGGCGCGACGTTGCCGTTCGCGCCCACCGGATAAAACGTAATCGAGTCGGATGCAATATTTGCGACTTGAACGCTCGACGTGCAGCTACCTATGCCAAGTGCAATAAACGCTGCGACTACGTAGGGCGAACGTCTCATCGGTCGCAACTTCGGGCGGTTAGTTTAGGTGTTCTTGCCAGTCCGCCGGTACTTTGCCGTGCGGTCCCGGCGTCGGTTGACTTGCCGGATGCGAGTGCGGCGCGGCGAGCGCCGGGCCTTCGACGAAGTCGTCGGTCTCGAAGCTGTATAACCAATCTTCACCCGGCTCGAAGCTCGCGATCACGGCATGATTCGCATCTTCGTAGTGTTTTCTCGCGTGTTGACTCGGCGAGCTATCGCAGCAGCCGATGTGCCCGCATTTCGCGCACCGACGGAGATGCAGCCACCATCCGTCGCTCGCCAAACATTCGGCACATCCGGTTCCGCTCGGTTTGGATTGTGGATCTATTTCGCTCATGTGTTGTTGGTCCTCACGGAGACGAACGTCGCGCGAACGTCCTCGGTAAACAGTTGTGGTTGCTCCCAAGCGGCGAAATGACCGCCGACGGTATGTTGTTTGTAGTACGCTAGTTTCGGATACGCGCTTTTCGACCAGCTCTCCGGCGCGGTGTAAATTTCGTACGGAAACGCACTGACTCCGACCGGAATCGTCACGCCCTTGACGTCGAAGAATCCGAGCTTATTTTCCCAATATAAACGCGCCGACGGAACGCCGGTGTTGGTCAACCAGTACAGCGTGATGTTGTCGAGAACGTCGTCCCGCGAGATTCCGCCCGGATTGCCGAAAAATGCCGGCCGAATCATCTCGTAGCTATCCTTGTCGTGATCCAGAATCCACGCGGCCAAGCCGATCGGCGAATCGCTCAACGAATACATCGTTTGCGGCCGGTTCGACATCTCGACCGCATAGCCGAGATGTTTGCCATAAAAATCGCTGAGCTGGTTGAATGCGCGAAGCTCGTCGGCCGACAGGTTGGACGGCGCTTTACCGCCGGATGTTGCCAACGCAAGGACGTCGGCCGGTACGGTACCGGCCATGTTGGAATGAATCGCCATCACGGTTCCGGGCGCCAACAGCGCCATTTCTTGCGTGACGCTCGCGCCCCAATCACCGCCCTGCGCGACGAACTTTTGGTATCCGAGACGTTGCATCAGAACGATGAAGGCTTTTGCAATACGGACCGGATCCCAGCCGAGCGTCGCCGGAGCGGGAGAGAATCCATAACCGGGTATCGACGGAATCACCACGTCGAACGCGTCGGATGCGCTCGCGCCGTGCGCGGTCGGGTCGGTCAGCAAGTCGATGACCTTCGTTTGCTCGATGATCGAGCTGGGCCAGCCATGGGTGATGATCAACGGCAGCGCGTTCGGGTGCTTCGATTTCACGTGCATGAAGTGAATTTTTTGACCGTCGACGACGGTCGTAAACTGCGGAATCGCGTTCAGCTTAGTTTCGCACGTCCGCCAGTTGTAGTCGCCGCCCCAGTAGGTTGCCAGCGCCTGCATCGTCGCGAGCTGAATGCCCTGCGACTGGTCGTCAACGAGTTCGCGATCGGGCCACCTGGTCGCGTTGATGCGCCGGCGCAGATCCGTGAGGTCGCCTTCGGGGACGTTGATCGGCGGGAACGGGACGATCGCGGTCGAGTCGCCCCCGGTATCTTGCGCGAGTTGCGTCACGGCATTCCCTTCTGCAGGAGCGCGCGTAGCATTTTTCGATTGCGCGCGGCCGGGCATCGTACACCTCATGCGGACGCCGGGCAAGCTTACATGGCCAGCTGCCTGGCGTCCCGTAGTAAGAGAATAGCCTCGGAACGAGGCGCACGCAAGTGGCCGGGAACGACCCCTTTTTAAACGCCGTGCGGCGGTCCCAAGTACGGAAACTCGGCCATTAGATCTTTATGCGGCGAGAGGCCGTCGCTGGTGACTTTCCCGTTCGTCAGTATTCCGAGGAAATACGCCGAGACGTCGTCGGTGAGCGCCCGGCCGTTGGTCGGATACGATGCCGGCGTTCCGGGTCGATACGGTTGCAGGTCGGGCAACATGCCAGATGCGACGCGAGCGGCTTCCTCGGGCGTGTATCCGCCCGAGTGTTCGAGCGAATGCGCGAAGGTCGCGACGAATTGGGCGTCGTTCGCCGGCTCTGCCGTGATGTATACGGCTTTCCGATCGCCGGCCAAGAACGGCACTTGCGACGCACGCGCGCCCCGGTCGACTTGCATCCAACTGCCGGAGGAACCGTCGACCGTACGGGCCCAGATCTTCAGGTTGTTGGACCCGAGCGCCGCGTTCGGCACTTCCAAAATGACCGACGCGACGTTCTTATCGATAAAGAAATCGTCACCGGTAAACGTCAAGTTGTTGATCGCGCCGGCCGCGTCGAAAAAGAACGGATCGCTGCGACGTCCCGCAAAAAAACGGGTGTCGCCGGCGGTCGTCACCTTCGAATCGCTACCGGTCGAAACCGCGACACCATCGGAGACGATCTGGCCGTCGTCGCCGGTACGATGCAAGCTAACGCCCTCGATCCGGCGCAGCGTCGCAACTTGTCCGCCGCCGGGTGCGGCCATTATTTTCACGCTATAGGCGATATTAACGATCGCATCGCCATCCGTGTCGATCAAAATCTCGTACAGTGCGTTGCTCGCGAACGGCTCGATCGGCGTCGGCCCCGGCGGGTTCACGCCGAACGACGGGTGAACGTCCATGATCAAGATGGATTTGCTGTTGTCGCCGGGCTTCGGAAACACATAGAGATCCGTAAAGTTGAAGCGCGCATCGCCACCGGGAAACCCAAAATCTGGACCCGCGAAATGATGGGACATCGAATCTTTTCTCCTAGCGTACCATTTTGTTATGAAAAACCGCTTTGGGACTACTGTGAGACTTACCTCCGCCAAATTCTGGAGAAAGCCCCTATCCCCGAGGGAGTAGCAAAAAGCGCTCACTCAATCGAGGTAGGAATCATGATAACATTCGAAACGGCAAAAGTTTTCGCGTTATCTTCGCTCGCATTTCGAGCACCTGCAGCGGCGCCGCCGGCCACTCATGGATGAACCCCGCCGCGAAGAGCGGTGACCGGCGCCAACGATTGGGCGGCGATTTGAATTTCAACGGCTCCGGCGCAGATCGATTCAAGTATCCGGCCGGAGGAACGCCGAAAAAGACGGTCCCGGGCCTGAACGCCCCGATCGGAGCGCTCATCAGCCCGTAAGCTGCAACTTCTTCCATCTTGAGGATGATTTCGCGCACTATGACTGACCAA
>JBDTKL010000034.1:0-7411 GCA_039935355.1 Candidatus Tumulicola sp. | reverse complement strand
GTCGCCGTCCGAAGCCCGTTCGATCGTCCGGCGCCGCCGCTCGCGCGATACCGGCCGGGGAGTCGAATGCCGCTCGGAGACTCGAGGCTGTTTCGTCCTCGAGGTAACTGTCGACCGAAGTACGCGCTCACTGAATCGACGGCTTTAGCTGCAGATGCTTGAGCATGTAGATGCTTGAGCATGTCGTTTGCGGGGCAGGGCATGTCCGGGCGGTTTGTAAACCGAGAGCTTCTTGCGAATCGTACGTTCAAAAGGAGTTCAATAATGAGGGTATCGTTTAGGATTGGAGCCGCGCTGATCGCGGCGTTAACTATCTCCGCTTGTAGTGCCGGCAGTTCGTCGTCAAGCGTGAATGGTGCATCTGCGTCGCAAGGCGCTTTTACAAGCGCGAAGCACGCGCCGCCGGAATGGCTTGTGAAACATCAGGCGAGGCCGGACTGCCCGCAAGTCGTCGGTAAGCCGTCGTGTTTTGCGTTGCGCGTGTTGGCACAGTGCAACCCGTCGGCGTCGTGCGGCTTCACGGCTCAACAGATCGAAGAAGCATACGGCTTAACCAAGAAACTGAATAAAGGTGCGAACACGGTTGTAGCGCTGATCGAAAACGGCGACTACTCGGCCGCTGCTAGCGACGTTGCTACCTACCGTACAGAATATGGCCTCGGTACCGCGAATATCCAGCGCTATAACTCCAGCGGCCAGCAGTCGAACTATCCAAATAGCTGTGAAGACTTTGGCTGGTGCGTCGAGACCGCGCTCGATTTCGACATGGTCTCCGCAACCTGTCCAAAATGTACGATTTACGTAATGGAAGCGGATGGCTCGACTAGTGACATGGAAAAAGCCGAAGCGACCGCCGTTACCCTGGGCGCGAAGATTCTCAGCAACAGTTGGGGTTGCTACGGCGACTCCACGTGCGGCGATCCGAATTTCGCGAGCTATTTCAACACCAAAGGCATTGCATACTTAGCGGCGTCGGGGGACGGTGGATACGGTGAAATCGGCGGCCCCGCTATCCTTGCGTCGGTCATCGCCGTCGGTGGCACTCAGCTGGAGGCGAGCGGTAGCAAATTTACCGAAAGCGCCTGGGACGGTGCGAGCGCGGGCTGTGGCAGCGCATCGGTGGTTGGGACGGCCGTGCCCAAACCCTCATGGCAATCCGATCCCGGATGTTCGTACAGAACGGCTGCCGATATCTCGGCCGAAGCCGGATGCTCGCCGGGCGTCGCAATGTACTCGGGTCTATACGGTGGATGGTTCTATGAGTGCGGTACCAGCGCCGCGTCGCCGCTGGTTGCGGGCGTGGTTGCCTTGGCCGGCAACGCGTCGAAGCTCAACGCCGGACAATCCATTTGGCAGATGTCGGCAAAGCAGATGAAAAAGCGTCTGCATCCCGTCAAAACCGGCAACGATGGAAGCTGCGGCGGCAGCTATCTCTGCACGGCCGGTACCGGCCAGTTCGGAGCCTATTCGGGGCCGACCGGCTGGGGGACGCCCAAGACGATCAAAGCCCTGTAATTCGCTTTCTCTTCTCGGGACGAGCGACCCAATCCAAAATGACACGCCGTACGTTTTCGTACGGCGCGTCTGATATTGTTGCTCTAGTGAACTTGGCCGTCCCGGCGGCCCACCAATTATGGAGCAACCTCATTCGGAACAAACCCACCGCCGCCATCGCAACCCTCTTCGTTCTCGGATCGTCCGGTTTGGCGTCGGCCCAAGTCGCGCGACCCGTGATGGTGCAACCAGCGGGATCGTCGTTCAACTCCCTCGTCATCCAACCGTAGGAAGCAGCGGGCAAGATGTGGTCGGCTCTCGCACGGAGGGCATGGAACGAGCAAGCAGCGTTTCGTGTTGCGCCTTCGGCGGGAGCCGCCCGCTTTCTCAGCGCGGCGGCGAAGGCCACTCGTTCGAGTCGCTCGCGCGTATAATGTCAGCGTGCCAAGCAATCCCAAGATATTGCGCGCGATCGACATCATCGAGTTCCTGAACCATCGTTTGCATGATCTGGCGGCCCTTCTGTAACGCTCGCCGCTCATCGGTGGAGCGCCCGTCCAGATGAAATATCTGCGCCGCTGCCCAGTAGCAATACGTCGGAAATTCGGTCGCATTAACGATGTCGTCTTCGTGCTCGTACAACAGCCGGATGGCCTCTCGCGCTGCCGGCAGATTTCCAACGTTGGCTTGCCAAATCGCCATGTCCGCCAACGTTTTATACGACCACACGTTCGATTCAAACGCTTTGCGACGCTCGAGCGATTCTTCGGCGAGTGCGATCGCCAGTTCGAAGTTCCCGGTTTGCGCCTCCGCAAACGCCAGGTTCTCCACGATCGAAGCTTTCTGCATTGCAAAATCGAGCTCGTCTGCGAGCTCCGAGGCACGTCGTGCGGCTTCACGCGCTCCGTCGAACCGGCCGGTGTACGCACGCAATACAACGAGATTGTCGAGAACGAGGGCCAAGCCGCGTGGCAACCCCGCCTTCTCGAACGCTTCTAGCGAGCGTTCGGTCAACTGGAGAGCCCGTTCGAAAAAGCCAAGCCGCGTTTCGAGAACCGCCGCGTTCGATAAACTGCCGGCTGCGAAGGCGATCTGGCCGCTCTCTTCGATCAGTTCGCGACTTTGATCCCAATGTCGTCGCGCGGACGCGACGTTGCGACCCGTTGCAGCCATAGAAACCGCGAGGCGGTCGTGCGCGCGCCCTTGCGTCGGTCGATCGCCGATTTGTTCGGCCAGTGCGAGCATCTCGGCAGCGACTTCGGCGGCGCGCTCCGATCGCCGTTGGCGATACACGATCGGCCACTCGCTGCGTAACGCATTGAGCCGTACTTGCGGACTCGCCGATCGCTCGACGACGGCTCGCGTCTGTTTGAGAACGCGATCGGCCTCGGAAAAATTGCCTCGTTCTGCTTGCACGGCCGCGAGCTGCAGAAGTACGCGCGTTTCCATCTCCACGTCGCCTGCTTCACGGCATGCAGCCAGGCTATCTTCGGCAGCGATTGCCGCCTCGGCAAAGTGTCCGGCGTCGTACGAGGCCGTCGACTCCGCGAGCCGCAGCTGCGCCAGCCAATGCGGGTCGGATCCGTCGATCGCAGCGCGCAGCCGTTCGATGATTCGCGACTCGGTTTCTATGTCGTTAATGTTGCCGGCGAATTCGAAGCGTCGCAGTAGTGCGAGCCGCGTTTTTTCTGGGTCACCATCGGCGGCGACCGCTGCTTCGAGAGCATCAAGGGCTCGTTCCCAGGCGTTACGATCGCCTCGGCGCGCCTCGACCGTGACGCGCTCGAAACGAAGATCGGTTATTCGGCGCGGCTCGGTCGCGAGTTCGGTGCCACGTTCGGCGAGGTCCCCCGCCTCCTCAAGGGCGCCGACCGAGATCAAATAGCGAACCGCATCGAGATATCGTCGAGCGGCGTTTTCCGTGTCGCCGGCAAGATCGTATTGTCGAGCGATCGACGTAACGAGTTCCGGTGCGTGCTCCAGATACAGGCTTTCTAGAACGCGCGCGATTCGTCGCCGGCGCGTCGCCGCTCGTTGCGGCGGAACATCCTTAACGATCGCTTGTTGTATTGCGTGATGCGCGAACGCGTAATCGAATAGGCTGCGTGCCGGGTTTTCGCGCACGATGCGACGGTCGAGCAGTTCGTCGAGCGCGTTCCCTAGGGTCGTATCGTCCCAGGCGCTCACTTCCCGAACGGCATCGATCGAAAAGTAGTCGCCCATATAAGCAGCAATCTCTGCTGCGGTACGTGCTTGGTCCGAAAGCCGTTCGAGGCGGCGCCCTAACGCGAGTTCGATCGTCTCAGAAACCGTCGCTCCGGGATCCTCGCGGCCTTCGAGGACGAGTTGAGTCAAAAAGTGCGGATGACCCGCAGACACCTCGACGAGTTCGGCGACGCCGAGCTTCGCAGCGGCGCCGAGTAACGAATGCATTTTCGCGATATCGTTTGCGTCTAACCGGCGAAGCGTAATGCTGGTGATCCCGGCCGCTCTCTGCGCGACCGCGCGCACCTTGTGCAGCGGATGCGAAGACGGCATCTCGTCGTTTCGATAGGTGATCAAGAGCATGATTCGCGTTCCGGCGATACGGCGAGTTAGAAATTCCAACATGTCGCACGTGGCTTGTTGCCCCCACTGCAGGTCCTCGAGTATGCACAGCAAGGGGCGTTGCGCGGCGAGATCGGTGAGCGCTCGGGCTACGGCGTCGAAGAGTCGAATGCGTTCGCTATCCGCTGCCAACTGCGCAAGTTCGGGTAGCGTGAAGCGACGACGCAACTCGGGCACGATCGTTGCAAGCGTTGCCAACGTTTGGTTCTGCGGCAACGCACTCAATAGCGGTATTGCGGAACGCAGCGCGTCGGTCACTGCTTCATAGGGCATCGCTTCTGGGAAACTCGTCGCGCCGCTTAACACGCGGCCGCCGCGATCTTCGACGGCGTGTGCGAACTCGAGCGAAAGGCGCGACTTACCAATTCCACCTTCACCGCCTACGAAGGCGATGTTTCCGTGACGCTGTACCGCGCGGCTCCAACCATCGATCAACTCAGCGAACGCATCTTCGCGGCCCACGAATGGCAATACGGGCGTGCCCGAGGGCGACGGCGCCAGGGTTTCCGGCTCGTCCGTGGGCTCGAGGCCCTTTCGAATTCGATCGGCTAGCGCGATCGTTTCGGCCATCGGCTCGGCATCCATTTCGGTTCGTAGACGCTTTACGAATGCGTCGTGCTCGGTGAGCGCTCCGGCGCGGTCGCCGCTCTGATATCGAATCGACACGATTCGGCGCACGACATCCTCTCGCCAGGGATCGATGGTCAGCGCCTTGCGCGCGGCTTCGATCGCAGCGGGAAAATCAGCTTTGGATCGGGCCGCCGCAATAGCGGAGTCGAGGCAACGCACGTATGCGTTGCGATACGTTTCGCGCGGCGCTTCGATCCACTCGTCGTATATCTGCGGTAAGAGGTCGCCGCGATAGAGATCGATGGCATCCGCATGGCGTTGCGGATCCCCAGCGGCAGCTCCGAATGCATCGACGTCCAACCATAGCGGCGCGTCCAGATTCCATCGCACCTTATCGCTGTCGACGATCACGTACTGCGCGAAGGGTGCGGGCAAAATCTTCGGCATGTCGTTCAGCGTCGCGCGCAATTTCGCTCGAGCCGATGACTCCTCGTCGTCGGGATACAGCATGAACGCCAGATATTCTCGACCGGCGGGCGCGCTGCGGTTGAGCAGAAGATAGGCTAGTACTTCGAGCGACTTGCGCGGCGTCGAAAATGCGACCGGTACGCCGCCGCGCCGAATCTCGAGCCGTCCGAAGAGACGAATCTCCAGCGTTTCGTGCGATGCGGGTTGCTCGGGCGGCTTAGCCATTATCGGGTTTCAAATAAACCTTATTTGCGACGAGAATCCATGAGAGCGGTTCGGCGACTCCGGCTATGCCCCCGACGGTAGCACCAAGCACCACAATCGGCTGCTCAATCATGGGTCGCTTGTTGGCTTTCGGAAGGCGATTAACCGCTAAAGGGGAGGGACGTCACCCCAACTACTCGGTTCGTTACCGCACGGGTTGCGAATGCGGCTGAGCGGGCCGCTATAGGTTCAGAACAGTTTGCGCCATATTCCGGCCGGTTCGCCGTTGCGGGCGCGAACGCGTAAGCCAAACACTTCGGCATTTGGGTCGCCGGCGTGTGCTTTGCGCGCGGCCTCTCCTTGCGTTTCGCCGATGTAACTGGCTCGCTCCGAGCCGCCACGCCGGGCGGTGTAATCCCCGCCGGGGCGGCGTTCCACGTAAAAATTATTCTTGCTGAGGCGGCCTCGAGGCACGTGGACTCCTTTCGCTTTATAAGCGAGACTTCGGTTTAGGATGAATACGCTGCTTACATCATAGCATAATGTTGCTGCCGCCAGCGTTTACGTCACAGCGATTGAATGGCCAACCGTCCGGGTAGGACGGCCTCGGAGGTGTCCTGCCGGTTCAACGCTGGGCGTCATCCACAAACGAAGCTCTGCGGGCAGCGGCGCCGAGCAGAGCAATAGCAGTTCGACGACGAACGCAAACCGCACTAGCGTGCCTCGTCGAATAGGAGGGCTGTCATGCCGACTGTACACTGCGGATGCGACGTTTCGGGCTGTAAGGCAACCCCGCACGCCGGCAAAAAGAATTGTTCTTCAACTGCCGACGCTCCATCGTGGGGCGAAAGCGGCTCGTGGGGAGAGACGGAAGGCGTGTGGGACGGGCCGATGGATTGGAATGTCCGGCGCGCGCAAGATAAGCTCATGCCGGTTTGCCGCGAGTGTAATTTGATGATGTCGGTTACGGAGAGCGGATGATAGGCGAACTCCATAACGCTAAGCACGTATTGTCGGTTGATCCTCAGCATTCGCCGTAACGGTTGAGATCGTGTGTCGGCGGGTACGATAATTACAGAACGACTTAGGCAACTTACGACCGAGCCGAGTGGAAGGTGGAACGAATGGGATTGAAAGACGATATCGTCAAGGGAATGAAGGACGTTAAGGACTCGATCACCGAGGCGACGCATCGAGGTAACGCGGAAGCGGAACAAGTAAAACGCGACGTTGCAGGCGATCAGATGACGCCAGGCGAGAAACTCGGTTCGGTGGCGAATCAGGTGAAGGAATCGGCACAGGCCAACTACGATGAGGCCAAGAGGAACGTACGAGACTCGACCTAGCGAGACACCAGCTTGAATGGGGAAGAGAGGTTACCGCGATGCGGTAGCCTCTCTTTGTGTATCTTGGGGCGGAGCGGTCGGGTCGATAAGCGAAGCAGCCGCCCATGCGATGGGTAGTTCTTCGGCTCACGGCCTTTTTTGCGTGCGCGGTGGCTGCCGCGGTTCCATGGACCGCGCGGGCCGTCGAGCACATTCCATTTACGATGACGGGGGGTGCGTTGACCGTGCAAGCCACCGTCAACAACCAATCTGCGCCAATGCTGGTCGACCTTGGGGCGGGCATCGACGTGCTCTCTCGCCATCTCGGTACGCGCGAAATCAACCTCTACGGCAAATACGTCACCTTGAGCCTTACGGGCCAGCGGGTCGACCTGCCGATCGGTACGGTCGTATCGCTCGCGCTCGGCGAGTATAAGCTCGACAATCCGACCGTCGGCATCTGGGACGGGCTGGACGGAAGTCCCAATCAGGGAATCGTTTCGGCGACCGCGTTCCGCACGGTAACCGCGACGTTCGATTATCATGCCAACCAGATTACGATCGAAGACTCGATGAGTTTTCCGGAACGGCGCAGAGCGGCGATCCGCGTCCCGCTGGTGTTGCAAGACGAACTCGGCATCGCGCTTGGCCTGTTTGCCCAATTCGATCTCGGCAACGGGCAAACCGGTACGTGCGTCGTCAACACCGGATTCCCGCAAATTCTTATCGACCGCCGGTTCGCC
>JBDTKL010000033.1:0-4754 GCA_039935355.1 Candidatus Tumulicola sp. | reverse complement strand
TCTGCGATTGACTAACATAAATATCGTCGTTGCCGATCACGTACCCGGCGCGGCGTAAAAATCCGTAGCCCTCGGGAAGAACGTCGAGAATACCGCTGGCCATCTCGAGTCCCGAACGCGCCGCTTGCGCGGCAACGATCGAGGCGACGATCTCGTCCTTCTTCACCTTCGCCGGCGTTAGAATTTCGATTTCCAATTCGCCGGCAAGCGCAATCAGTTCGGTTTTGGTTTTTTCGGCGAGCTGCTCGGCGGTGAGTAGCATTGGCCCGTTGTCAGCTGTTGGGAACTGCTCGTGAAACTGGCCAGGCTGTTGAAAGCGGCGGTGACGGGCGCGACGGCGACGGCCTCCATTTTGCGGAGGGCGCATGTCGTTGTTCGGGCGATGTTCGGTTTGCAGAGGAGTGTCTCTCTCAGGAAACCGCACGCGCATCACAACGTCGATTCGCGGGCGAGGCTGCCTCGCGATCGGAACGGCGGCGCGTCACGGGGGGGATGTCAAATGTCGTCGCGGCCGAAACACGTTCCGTGCTTCGCGACGACCACACTATATCACAGCCGAATCTCGGGTTCAAGGTCGAATCGATTTGCGTGGCCCGCTCACGTGCGGATTACCAGCTTCATAATAGCGCAGCGGCCGCGACGCGCCGCGCGTAATGCCGATGCGGGGGCTCACGCGCACGCGCGAGGGACGCAGCGGTTGACCGGACGACAGCCATAAGGCCGAATCGGTCAACAGATTGACGCCGTCTAGAGAACGGTCGATCCCCAACGCAGCGCACAAACGCCCCGGCCCCCGGCAGACATCTGCCGCCGACGCCCCGGGCCGGAGCTGCAACATAACGTCGTGCCCGATGACCGGCTCCAATGCTCGCACTAAGACGCCGGCGCCCTCGCCTTCGGCTTCGCCTGAAACGTTGAAGCAGAACGACGTGCCGTAAATTTGGTACACATACGAACGATGTGGCGGACCGAATAGGGTGGCGTTGCGCGACGTCGGCCCGATGAACCCGTGGCACGCAGGATCACCTAAGAGATAGGCTTCGGTTTCAACGATTCGTCCGGCCAAAATCTCGGATCCAACTTGGCGGACGACGTATCTTCCTAAGAGCGCGCGTGCCAGCGCACGCGTTTCTTCCGGCAGTTCGCCCGCTTCGAGCCGGCGGAAGTCCGCAGAGGATGCGTCAGGCAGCGGCGTTTAGAGCGACTTCAGCTCGCGCCCGTTGTGTGAGATCGCTCTCGATGGCTTCCACGATATCGAAATCGCCCAACTGGTTTAGCGCACATCGCAAATGGACGTATGGCATCACGAGACTTTCCGGTACGTCACGGTGCCCGCCGAGATCTGCGATCAAGACCGGATCGTCGACCGCAAAACGCACGCGTTCGACCTTCCAGCCGCGCAATGCGCGCGCGATCGCCGTCAGTGCAGCATAGCCGACGGCGCGCGATTCGGAGCCGCGGGACTGCACGCTGAATGGAACGCGCATCACCCGGCTGCGCCCCGCGAGCGCGACATCGGCGTAAGCCACACCCGTACCGTGCGAGCCGGCCGCGAAGCCGATCTCTGCCGTTACCCAGTCCGGAGTTTCATTTCGTGCTGTTCGCATGATGATTCTATACCCAATTATATGCGAACATATGTTCGGAGTCAAGCGATTCGATCGCACACCATGAGGTCGCGATACAGCTCGACCATCCGATCCACATGGCGATCGATGCCGAAGCGATCGGCGTTGCCGTTCGCGCGCCGGCGAGCGGAAGCGCCGGGGTCGAGTTCGACCCCCTGGAACGCGCGGGCGAAGCCGTCGGCAGTTGGCTTCGCGTAGGTTCCCTCGGCGGCCAAGACGTCGCGACTCTGCGGGACGTCGGCCGCGATCGGCAACGCTCCGGCCGCCAGCGCTTCAACCAGGACTAAGCCCTGCGTTTCACTCGTGCTCGGCATACAGAAGGCATCGCACGAAGCGTACAGATCGGGCAAACGTTCGCGCGGCTGAGCTCCCAAGAATCGGGTTCGTCCCATCACGTTCAATTCGGACGCGAGCGCCTCCAGGCGTTCACGATCCGGGCCATCTCCGGCGATCGCGAGCCGCAACGACGGGTCCGCTCCCGCGAGCGCCGCCAGGAGCACTTCGATATTCTTTTCTTTGCCCAAGCGCGAGACGCACAGCAAGAGACGCTCGCGTGGGCCGGCGCCGGCCGACGCCCGGACGGTATCGCTGCGCCGGCCGGCCGCGAACCACGCAACGTCGATGGCACTGGGGACGATCTCGATCCGCGTGCGCACGCCCACCTCGCGCAGCCGACGAGCCATCGACGCCGTCGGTACGACGACCGCATCGGCTAGGTTACCGAACGTGCGCGTTAGTTGCGAGGCCGCGTAGCGCGTCGCGTGGCGTTCGAAGGGAACGTAGTGCGCGTACTCTTCCAACTGTGTGTGATACGTAAACACCAGCGGTATGCGGTACCTGCGAGCATAATGCAGCCCGGTCCATCCGGTAACGAATGGTGAGTGCGCGTGCACGATCGACAAGCGTTTGATCACGTTGTTGACGTTGCGGCGCGCGACCAGCGGCAGGGTGAGCCGATACGGCGTTTTGGTCGGCAGCGGCAAAGACGGCATTCGAAAAACCGGGCCGTCCGGTTCGACGAATCCGGGCATGTGCGGCGCGAAGCAAAACGTCGAGTGGCCGCGCGCTTCCAACCCCTGTGCCAACGCCTCGATCGACGCCACAACACCATTCACGACGGGGCGGTAGATTTCGGTAAAAAAGCCGATTCGCAACCGGTCCACGGCACCGTCCTTCGCCCCGTCCGCAGGCTCTCCGCCCGGCCAGGTGCGACTTTCGCCCTAGGAGAACTTCGCGTTCCTCGTGCTATAGTGCCCGGGCCACATGGCCGCCCCGAGGCGGCTCGAGCCAACGCATCAGCGAGGCTCCTTTCTCGTGGCGTGCCGGCGCACCGCGCCGGCCGGAAAAGAAAGGCCGCCCGGCGGCCGTCCGACTCGACCCGCATCGTTTGCTTTCTCGAGGTGTTGAAAGCCGATCTTGCGGCGAGCTGGGAGCGAAAGGCGTTCGTTTGTCCCTCAATCGCATCGGCAGTTTGCGCCGATTCGTTGCAGCAGCCGTTTTGTTTGCGGCCATCGCGCCGGCATCGCGCGCTATGGCTGCGACGCCGAACGGCCGCGCGCCGTCCCACACGGTTGCCCTGGCCGCCAACGGCACCATCGTCGACATAACGACCGACGCTCCGACCGTCGCGGATTTTCTGCGCGAAGAGGGTATCCGGCTTGGCGACCACGACTCGATCCGGCCCGCCCTCGACGTCCCAATTACCGATGGAACGATCGTTGCGTATCGGGCAGCCGTCCCGGTGACGCTCGCCGTCGGCGGACGCCGCACGAAGGTCTGGAGCACCGCCGACTCGGTCGCCGGCATGCTGGCCGACAGCCACGTGGCCCTAGGCCGCTACGACCTCGTCGTTCCGGGGCGCACGGCATCGGTTACGCCGAACGGCATCGTGCGCGTCACGCACGTTACGACATGGACGAGTACCATCGTCAAGCACATCGCGCCTCGTATCGTTCATCACCTCGACGCCTCGCTCGCTTCCGAAGCTTCGCTCGTCCGATCGAACGGATCGTCCGGCATGCGCGTTTCGGTGGTGCGCTAGTTTCAAACGGGCACGACCGTACGCCACGTCACGTTATCGTCGCAGCTCGTACGGCGCGCGAAGCCGCGGGTAATGGCCGACGGATCCGAAGCGTATGCCGCGTATCAACGATTGAGCGCGATCGGCGCGATCGACGCGCGCAACTTTGCGGCGCGCGCGATGCAAATGATTTCGATGGAGATGATCGCCACCGCATACACCGCCGATTGCGCGGGATGCAGCGGTATGACGGCGATCGGCCGGCGTGCCGGATACGGCATCGTCGCGGTCGACCCTCGCTATATTCCGATCGGCACGCACTTATATATCGCCGGTTACGGCTGGGCGATCGCCGGCGACACCGGAGGCGCGATTCGAGGAAATCGCATCGATCTCGGTTTTAATTCGACCGGCGCGGCGCTGGCGTTCGGGCGCCGTCAAGTTACGGTATATCGTTTGAAGTGAGCGACACACCCCATCCGCGGGCGGTACTGGCCCGTTGGGGTTTGCGCCCGCAAAAGCGGTACGGTCAACATTTTCTGGTCGATAGCGCCGTGGCAATAGCCGCGGCGCGTTTATGCGTCGACGGCGATCCGGCGATTCCGGTGTTGGAGATCGGCGCCGGAACGGGCATGCTAACGAGCGCGCTTCTGCAGCAAGGCGCGAACGTCACCGCGATCGATATCGACGCCGCGCTTTTGACGACGCTGCGCGAACGCGACGACGTGCGCGGCGCGCGCTTCGAACACGGCGACGCGCTGGAGTTCGATTACGAGGCGTGGGCGGCGCAGCGGACGTGGCGCGCCGCCGGCAACCTTCCATATAACATCGCAACGCCGTTGATTCTACGCCTACTCGAGCTACCAGAAGGTCCGCGCACGATGACCTTTATGATTCAAAAAGACGTTGCGTTACGATTGGGCGCGAAGGCCGGTTCGGCATCGTACGGCAGTCTCTCGGTTGCAGTGCAGTACGCGGCGCACGTCGAGTACGGGTTCTCGGTTGGACCGAGCGCGTTCTACCCGCCTCCGAAGGTGCAATCTGCGGTCGTGCGACTGATACGCCGCGACGTACCGGCGGTGCGCCCGCGCGATCTCGAGTTGTTC
>JBDTKL010000032.1:0-5922 GCA_039935355.1 Candidatus Tumulicola sp. | reverse complement strand
GGCTGATCTTCTTCGTGCATGGTACCGCTATTGAACACGTCGGTCAGTTTGTCGAAGGTCAGCACGTTGTCGATCGTCGCGCGCGGCGTTTCCTTCGGACGGTATCCGGCTTTCACCATCACTTCGTAGCCGGGTTCTTGATCGAGTTTGTCGATCACGCCGAAGCCGCGTCCTCCGGTAAACGTGGCCAGACCCGCGTTGAGCAACCCGGCAAAGCGTCCGTTCTTGAAACCCTGATGGAAATTACGCGACGTCCGGAGTTCGGTATATGCCCACGATGCTTTGAAGCGTTCCTCGAACGCGCTCAACGTCGTCGCGTCGTATACATCGGCGGTCAGCGCATCCCAAAGCGTTTCGGCCGCCATCATGCCGGACTTGACCGCCAAATGAATGCCTTTTAAACGCATGCCGTTGAGAAATCCAGCACTGTCGCCGATGAGCAGTAAGCCATCGGCATACGGACGCGGCATCGCAAACAATCCGCCTTCGGGTATCGCCTTGGCACCGTACCGGATCAGCTTCCCGCCTTCCAGCAGTTTTGCCACCGACGGATGTCGTTTGAGGCGCTGCAGTTCGTTCTGCGGATCGGTCGTCGGATTTTTATAATCCAGTCCGGTGACGTGCCCGATATCGAGCACGTTGCCGCTCATCCCGTAAATGAAGCCGCCGCCGAACGTTTCGGCCGGCAACGGATAGCCGAGCGTATGAATGACCGCACCCGCTGGAAAGCGGTCGTCCGGAAGCTGCCACAGTTCTTTGATTCCGGCGGCGTACACTTGCGGTTGGCGTCCGGCATCTAAATGCAAACGCTCGATCGCCTGTTTGGAAAGCGTTCCGCGTGGGCCCTCGCAAAGCACGACGACTTTGGCGTACAAGTCGGCGCCGGGTTCGTAATTCGATTTTGGTTGGCCGTTATGATCGACGCCCTTATCGCCGGTGCGCACGCCGACGACGCGGTCGCCATCCCATAGCAACGTCTGGCCGGGGAAGGCCGGAAACACTTGCGCTCCAGCTTCTTCGGCTCGCTCGCCCAGCCACGTGCTCAGTTTCTGCAATGACGCCACGTACTTGCCTTCGTTGCGTAACGGCGGCGGCATAAACGGCGCCTTGATGCGCCCGCGTTGCGTCAGGTACCAAAGCTCGTCCGACGTCACTTCGGCTTCCACCGGAGCGGTTTCGCGCCAATCCGGCAACAACTCGTCGAATCCACGCGGATCCACGACCGCGCCCGAAATGCCGTGATTCCCGATCTCGCCGCCCTTCTCGATGACCAGCACCTCGAGGTCGCGCCCGGCCGTTTTGGCCAAGCGGCTCAGGTGCAACGCTCCGGCGAGTCCGGCGGGACCGGCACCGACGAACAAAATGTCGACGTCGAGACGGTCGCGATCAGGCATCAACGAGTTCCAGTGGCATACTGCGGTTATTCGCGCATCGCGGGCGCGTTACCGTCCCGCACGGTAGGGGGTCGCGCCTTGCGTCGCGCATCGGTGCGCATGCAGCCGAGTCGAAGCTTTGCGAGCGACAATAACGCGCCCATCGCACCCGAGATTCTGCAAGCGATCGTCGATGCGAACGAGGGCGACGCGATCGGATACGGCGACGACCGTTGGACCCGGCAGGCCGAGCAACGCTTTCGCGATTGCTTCGGAAACGACACGCAGGTGTTCTTTACATTCAACGGCACCGGGGCCAACGTCACGGCCCTCAGCACGGTGCTACGGCCATGGGAAGCCGTGCTGTGCCCGGAAACGGCGCATCTGCAGACCGACGAATGCGGCGCGTTCGAACGCTTTAGTGGATCGAAAGTCATTCCCATTCGAACGGCCGTCGGAAAACTGCAACCCGGCGATCTCGAACCATATCTTCGCGCCGGACACGGCGTGCATTTTCCGCAACCGCGCGCCATCTCGATCTCGCAGCCGACCGAATTCGGCGAAATGTACCAACCGGACGAAATCGCCGCGCTATGCGAGTACGCGCACGCGCGAAGTCTGATCGTTCACGTCGACGGCGCGCGGATCGCGAATGCCGCCGCCGCGCTCGACAAATCGCCGCGCGAGATCACCGTCGACCTGGGAGTCGATATTCTAAGCTTCGGTGGAACCAAGAACGGTCTGATGCTGGGTGAGGCGGTGTGCTTCTTCTCAAACGATATCGGCGCGCAGAATGCGCCGTTCGTTCAGAAACAAGCCATGCAACTGGCGTCCAAAATGCGCTACGTCGCCGCGCAGTTCGACGCATTGCTCGATGGCGACCGCTGGCTTGCGTACGCGCGTCACTCGAATGCAATGGCTCGCCGCTTGCACGGCCGCATCGCCGAAATCGGCGGAGTACGCGTGACGCGCTCGGTCGACTGTAACGCGATTTTTGCGGTGATGCAGCGCGACGCCATCGAGCGAGTGCAGCGCGAGTTTTTCTTTTACGTCTTCGACGAGGGGCCACCCGAAGTGCGCTGGATGACGCACTGGGCGACGAGCGAGGAAGATGTCGACCGTTTCGCGGCCGCACTCGCTCGCGCGTGTTCGGAAGGCGAAAACGCCTAGACGCCCTGATCCATCACGACCGACCCATCGACCTCGATATGCAGATGGAGATCCCGGCGATGCGCGATCAACCAATGGCCGGTAGCGTTACTCCACGTGTCCTGCGTGGTCATGACGAGTCCGAACGGATGATTCGAACCCGACAACGGCGCCGAACCGCTCAAGTGGAGGACGTTCGTCGTAACGACCGTTCCGTCGGGAGCGGTTTGGCTAGCCGTAATCTTTTGATCGCACGCCGTCGTGTGAAACGTCTTGAGCTGGCCGCCGAACTGGCTGACGATCTGCGCTCTCGTTACTTGCTCACCGCTAATGTTGGTGTCCGTAAAGGCCGGCGCTAACATCGAGAACATCGCCTGCAGCGTGTCGTCCGTCGGATTGAGCGCGGCGGCACACGCCAGTTGATAGTTCGCGGTCAACGCTTGCTGCATCGCTTGGTCGAGCGCCGGCGCAGGCGCGTCAGCGCGAGCGGCGACGGGCAGGGAGAACGCCAGACAGGCGAGGAGGATCGGCAACTTCATGGCGGCGGTGTTATACAACGGGCCGCGCCCGTCTCCTAGGTTCGCGCGTTAACGCCCGATTACGCGGTCCATTCGAGCAGCGCTTCCCAATCCGTCCGTTCGAACGCCTGTTTACTTTTAATGGCTTCGACGTACTTGCGCTTGCCTGCGCGGTTGCCCTTACCGAGCATCAGGCCACCGACCAGGCGCTGCTCGAGGAAGAACAGCGCTCGATACCAGCGCTTCTCGCGATCGACCGACCGTACGATTTCTAGGTCGGCGCGTAGTTCGGGGCTCATGCCGAACTGCGTGATCGTCTGGCCCTTGAAGAGCAGCGACGAATATTCGGGAACGTCGGAATAGGATCGATCGCCGCCGGCCATATTAACGGCGACGAGTTTGCCTTGTGCCCCGGCGTTGTTCCACGTACCCATGCGGTAGCGCATCTCGAGAATCGGGTCGAAGAAATCCGCGACGTCACCGGCGGCAAAGATTCCCGGCACGCTGGTTTCGAGGCGCTCGTCGCACATGATTCCGTTGCGACTCACCTCGATGCCGGCGCTCGAGCACAGCTCGGTATTCATCGCCAGCCCGAAACCGTAGGCGTAACACTGCGCCTCGATTTCTTTTCCACTCGACGTTACGACTTTGACGATTTCGCCGTTCGAGCGAACGAACGAATCGACTTCCTCGCCATAGTGCATGTGCACGCCGTCGGCGATCGCCGCATCGTGCAGCAGTTCGCCCGCTATTTCGTCCATGATTCGATGCAGTCCGCGCGGGCCGCGCATCAGCCAGTGCGTTTCTAACCCGCGCGAAGCGAACGCTTCGGCCAGTTCGTAGGCGATAAACGAACCGCCGATCGCAACGCCGGCTTTGCTGCGGTCGATGCGTTCGGAGATCGCGATCGTGTCGTCTAGATATTGAAACGGGAAAAGGTTGGCGGCGCCGTCCGCGCCCGGTTTGCCCGTTGGATTCGGACGTCCGCCGGTGGCGACCAGCAGCGCATCGTACGGATACGATCGGCCGCCCGACTCGACGATTCGCTCTTGCGGAACGATGCGGTCGACGGGTGCGCGCAGATGCAACCCGATGCGCTGTTTTTCGTGCCAAGCCTCGTCGCGGATCATGACCTTGGCCTGCGGAATTTGATTGCGCAACATCGGCGGCAGCGAAATGCGGTTGTAGAGCGTATAGGGCTCGTCGCCGAACAGATCGATCTCGCACGCCGGATCGATCTTGCGGAGCTGCTCGGCAGCAGTCGTGCCGGCAAAGCCGTTGCCGACGATAACGTATCTGCGCACGCCGGATTCCATCCGCCGGTCGTTCTGTGCTGCGGCGCGCGCGGCCTACGCAGGGTGCGCCGGCGCGCGCGTGCTAAAGCTTTCGGCCGTGGACGTCCGTCTCGTGCAGTTGCTGAGCTCCTTCATCGCCGCGCGCGGCGAGTATTTGCTGGCGCGTCTCGAGTTCGCCGGGCGCCATCCGCAAATCGACTCGCCTCCGACAATCGACGGACTCTCCGAAACGTCCGAACGAGCGTTGCGCGACGAGTGGCCGCCGGTCGAACGCCAGCTGCAATCTGCAGTCGATTTCGCACGCGATTTCGAACGTCACAACGGCGTGGGCGAACTCACGCACGTGAGCTACCGGCGCCTGGAACGATCGCTACGAGAGCTCGATCAATACGCACGCGCCATCGCGTGGGTCCTAACGGTAACCGGTTAGCCGGCGACGGCTAACCCGACCATCATTGCAAAGCCGACTTCCAACGCGCGTTCGTCGATGTCGTAGCGAGCGCTGTGTTGCGGTTCGTGTCCCAGCTTCGCTCCGCGCGCTCCGATCAGGAAATACGCACCGGGCCGCTCTTGCTGCATGAACGACATGTCTTCCGACCACATGACGATGTCGTGCGGATCGGAGACGTTTTCGGCGCCAACGACGATGCGAGCCACGTCGCGCACGACGTCGTTGGTCGTCCGGTCGTTCACGGTCGGCGGATACCCCCAATCGTAGCGTAGCGAGTGTTCCAACCGCATCGAGGCGCAAACTCCGGCCGTCAGTCGTTCCAAGCGCTCCGGCATTTCCGACCGAACCTTCTCGTCGAGCGTGCGCACGGTGCCGCCCAGCAGCGCCGTATCCGGAATCACGTTGAACGTGGTGCCGGCATGCAGCGATCCGACCGTGACGACCACCGGGTCCTTGGGCGCGATCTCGCGGCTGGCGACGGTTTGTAAGGCGGTCACGAGAGCCGCTGCTCCGACGATCGGATCGACCGAAAACTGCGGCATGGCGCCGTGGCCACCGCGCCCGGTCAGTTCGATGGTGAAGCGGTCGGACGACGCAAAAAACGCCCCGTCTCGGATTCCGACTTGTCCGGCCCCCAGTCCGCTGTAGAGGTGCAGAGCGAACGTCCGGTCGACGTGCGGCCGTTCGAGCACGCCATCTTCGATCATCAGTTTGGCCCCGGCGAAGCCCTCTTCGCCCGGCTGAAAACAAAAGACGATGGTTCCGGCGACGTCGTCGCGGCGCGACGATAGTTCGAGCGCGGCTGCCAGCAGGATCGCCGTGTGGCCGTCGTGGCCGCAAGCGTGCATCACGCCCTCGCGCCGCGACCGGTACGGCACGTCGGAAAGCTCGGTGATCGGCAACGCGTCCATATCCGCGCGCAGCAAGGTCACCGGACCGGGACGTTTTCCCCGCAGCACGGCCTTGACGCCGGTCTTTCCGACGCCGGCGGCGATTTCGTCGAAGTCTCCGGTCGCCAATTCGCGCTGTACGTAGGCCGCGGTTTCGTGCTCCTCCATCGAGAGTTCCGGATGCGCGTGCAGGTGGCGGCGATAGCGTGCAAGGCGTTCCCGCTGCGCATCGTTACACAAGATCGG
>JBDTKL010000031.1:0-4392 GCA_039935355.1 Candidatus Tumulicola sp. | reverse complement strand
TGCGTCCAGCCCTTCGAACTGGCCACGACGAACGGACGGAAGCCGCCGCCTGCTCTCGCTGCGCGCGGCGGCGCCGTAGTAAAACGACGGAATTTCGTAGCGCTCCCAGATGGCGTCGCCGGCCCGGTGCGCGAGCCGGGCGGCGTCGTCGAGCGAGGCGTCGCGCAGCGGAACGAACGGCAATACGTCGAGCGCGCCGATGCGCGGATGTACCCCGCGATGCAGGCGCAAGTCGATTCGTTCGGCAGCGAGCCCGGCCAAAGCGACGGCTGCTCGGACCATGGCCGGGCCGTCGCCGGCGACGGTGAGCACGCTACGATGATGCGCCGCGTCGGACGTCGCATGCAGCACGCTCGCCCCGGTTGCGGCGGCGATTTCCGTCGCGGCCGTCAAGAACGTTGGGTCGCGGCCTTCCGAAAAATTCGGAACGATCTCGTAGAGCGCCAAAGGGAGCGCTAGCCTATGACGCGCTCGATTGCGTCGGCGATGTCGCGAACGCGCTCGGGCGAAATGATGGTGGTGTATCCCAGGCGGCGGGCCTCGGCCGTTCGCCGGTCGGCTGCTCCGACGCCGCGGATTTCGCCCGAGAGACCCAGCTCGCCGAACGCCGCCGTATCCGGGCCGAGCGAACGATTTCGAAACGAGGATGCGATTGCGAGCGCGATTCCGAGGTCTGCGGCCGGTTCGTTCACCCGCAAGCCGCCGGCGACCGAGGCGTACACGTCGTGCGATCCCAAATGCAATCCGGCGCGCCGTTCCAAGACGGCGATGATCATCGCCAGTCGCTGCTGATCGACATTATTCGCGAGGCGGCGTGGCGTCCCGTAGGCGGCTTCACCAACGAGCGCCTGCACCTCAACCAATACCGGACGCGAACCGACGATCGACGCGACGACGCACGAACCGGCAGCATCCGCCCGGCGCGAACTCAGAAAGAGCGCCGACGGATTGGTGACCTCTTCCAACCCGTTCGGGCGCATCGAGAAGACGCAGATTTCGTCGATCGAGCCGAAGCGATTTTTATAGGCGCGCAAAATGCGCACGTCGCCGCTCGAGTCGCCTTCGAAGTACAGCACGGCGTCGACTAAATGCTCGACGATGCGCGGGCCGGCGATCGAACCATCCTTGGTAACGTGGCCCACGATGAAGGTCGCGCAGCCGGTTCGTTTGGAGAATTCGACCAGCGCTTGCGTGCAGTCGCGAACCTGTCCGAGACTGCCGGCGTACGATTCCGACGACGGCAGCCACGTCGTTTGGATCGAGTCGACGATCAGCGTGCGCGGCGGCTGCGATTCGAGCCGGTCGAGCACCGCGCGCAAGTTGGTCTGGGCGAACAGCGAAATTGGCGCGTCGATCTCGAGCCTGGCCGCTCGCAATTTTACTTGTGCGGCCGACTCCTCACCGCAGAGATAGGCGACCGCGCCGTGCCGGCACATGCGCGCCGCGATTTGCAGCAACAGCGTGGATTTTCCGGCGCCCGGAGGCCCGCCGATGAGGGTGACGCTGGCCGGAACGATCCCACCCCCAAGTGCCGCGTCGAACTCGGGCAGGCCGACGCGCATGCGCTCGACGTGCGACGCATCGACGTCGCCCAGCATCACCGGTTCGGCCGAACCGGCATCGCGCGTCGCGACCGGCGTCCGGCCGGCCGGCACGACGAATGGCCGTTCGTCAAACGAGTTCCACGCGTTGCAGCCCGGACAGCGTCCGAGCCATCGTGTCGATTCGGTTCCGCAGGCGGAACAAGCGTAGACCGAGCGGGACTTTGCCACGGCCCGGGTGTTCTTCGGCGGACGCGGAACAACCGGCCGGTGCCCGAGCTCCCTGCGTTACAGATCGCAATCGACGGACCGGCTGCGTCCGGAAAGACGACCGTCGCGCGCTTGCTCGCACAACGTTTGAACGTTCCGTATCTGGACACCGGTGCGATGTACCGCGCGTTGTCCTACCTCGCCGTTCGCACGCGAACGGACGCCGACAATGCCGCCGCTTTGGTTCGTTTGGCCGGTGCCCACCCGCTGGGCGTGGTGCGATCCGCCGACGGCGCCGCCTATGCGATTCGTGTCGATGACCGGACCATGACCGACGAAGAGCTGCAATCCAACGAAGTCACGGCCGTGGTGTCGACCGTCGCAGCCCACGCGGCCGTTCGTGCGTTGATGGTCGCCACCCAACGTCGGGCCGCCGACGCGGCCGAGGTAGTGATGGCAGGGCGCGACATCGGCACGGTCGTGCTGCCGTCCGCGCCGGTCAAGATTTTTCTAACCGCCTCAGTCGGCGCGCGCGTCGCACGGCGGCGGGCGCAGCTCGAACGCGCCGGCGTGCCGGGCGACGTGCATCTCCTGTCGGCAGAAATTGAAGAGCGCGACCGGCTGGATCGCGAGCGGCCGGTTTCGCCGCTGGTCCCGGCGGACGACGCCTACGTGCTCGACTCGAGCGATCTCACGGCCGAAGAGGTCGTCGAACGAATTTGCTCGGTGGCCGATGCGGCCGGTTATGGTCGATGAACGAGGCGGTCTACGATGCCGCGGCCGCGGCCCTGCGGGCGATGTTTTCGACGGTCTTCCGAGCGCGCGTTCGCGGCGTGGAGAACGTTCCCAGCAGCGGGCCGCTGATCGTCGCTTCGAATCACCTTTCGTACTTTGACCCGCCTGCGCTCTGCTATTGCCCGCGCCGGATCCGCTTTATGGCCAAGCAAGAGCTGTTCGAAATTCCGTTCTTGGCACCGCTGATTCGGACGCTAGGGGCCTATCCGGTAGACCGGCATGGGAGCCCGCAAGCGGCGATCAAGCGCTCGCTCAGCATCCTCAATGGGGGCGGGGCGATCGGCATCTTCCCCGAGGGGACGCGCAATCCCGACGGCGCGGCCGCCGCACAGATGGGGATGGCGTTGCTCGCGGCTTGGTCGTCGGCGAACGTCGTTCCGACGTGTATATTGGGAGGGGACCGGATCAAGCGGTTGGGACGTTTCGACATCGCATTCGGCGCGCCGATCGCGTTGCCGAGCGGTCGAAAAGCAACTCGTGACGATTTGGCGAAGTTTACGGGTGAAGTTATGAACGCAATCGGTACGTTGGCGGAGAGTTTTCGTGGAAATTCGTAAGGCGTCGGTCCAAGGCTTTTGCTTCGGGGTCGCGATCACGGTGAAGAAAGCCGAGGAAGCGATCGCGGCGCGCGACACCGTTACGACGCTCGGACACGTCGTTCACAATCCGCAGATGGTCGAGTCGCTCAGCGCTCGCGGACTACGCAACGCGGATTCGGTCGACTCGGTCGATTCCGGCGCGCTGTTCGTGCGGGCGCATGGCCTGCCCGTCGGCGTCTTCGAAGAGGCGCAGCGTAAGGGCCTCGAAATCATCGACGCGACCTGTCCGATGGTGACCAAAATTCACGTACAAGCCGAGAAGCTCAAAGCCGACGGCTACAAGATCATCGTCATCGGAGATCCGGCGCATCCGGAAGTGAAAGGGACGTTGAGCCACGTTCCCGGTGCGTGGTGCATTCAGAAAATCGAGGACGTCGAAGCTCTGCCGCGATCGAGCCGGGTCGGTGTCGTCGTGCAGTCGACGTGGTCGGGACATCAATTTACCGAGATCGTCAAAGCGCTGGCCGCCAAATACTACGAAGTGCGCGCGGTTAACACGATTTGCACCGACACGCATAACCGGCAAAAAGAAGCGTCGCGATTAGCGCACGACGTCGAAGTGATGGTCGTGGTCGGCGGCAAGACGTCGGCCAACACCAAACACTTGGCCGACCTGTCCGAATCGCACGGCGCGCGCTCGTACCACATCGAAGATGCCAGCGAACTGCGCCCGGAATGGTTCGAAGGCGTCCACGTCGCCGGGCTGATGTCGGGAGCGTCGACGCCCGGATGGCTCGTCGATCAGGTGGAGTCGCGGATGGAGGAGCTCAGCCGTCAACCTGCTTGAGCACTTCGAAAGCGCCCTCGAGGAACGAATTGTAAATTATCGGGGATCGCGTGAAATCTCCGATATGCTTTTACGCCATTTCGGTTACGGCCGGTACGGACCGGCGCGTCGCGGCAAGCGTCTTCGCCCGCAGATGGTGATGCGCGTCGCGCAGGCCGAGGGCGCGCCGCCCGAGCACGCGGTCGACGCCGCGGTGGCGGTCGAGATTTTCCACAACTATTCGCTGGTGCACGACGACATAGAAGATCGCGACGAACTGCGTCACGGTCGACCGACGTTGTGGGCCTCGTTCGGCATCGGGCAGGCGATCAACGCCGGCGACGCCATGTGCGCGCTCAGCTTCCTCAGCCTGGAACACGCCGGGCGCTACGTCGGGCCGCGCGATGTGCTCGACATGATCGGCGTGTTGCACGAAGCCCATGCGATCATGTGCGAGGGCCAATCGCTCGATCTTCGTTTC
>JBDTKL010000030.1:0-7397 GCA_039935355.1 Candidatus Tumulicola sp. | reverse complement strand
GCGCCGGTTGTCGCGCCGGTGCTGCCTGCGAACGCGTCGGCAATCCTCGCCTATCGCGTCCGCATCGAAGCGCCGCTGTCCGACGGCACGGTCGTCAACGTTGCAGCCTCGGTCGCGTCGCAAGAGTCTCCGGCCTTCGCGCTCGCGCCGGCCGCCTTGGTCGTTCGATCGGCTCCCGATTTTGCCGACGATCGCACGTCGCTTTCGCTGGATCCGTCGCAAGACGCACGTCCGGGACAACGCGTCGCTCTCGTCCTCGCCGTGTGGAACGGTGGCACTGCGTGCGCCGAAACCGTTACCGCGGGCGTCGAACTTCCCGATGGACTGTCCGTCGTGCGCGGGAGCGCGAAAATCGACGGACGCGCGATTCCGCCGCGTCGCAACAACGCGTCGAGCTTCGATCTCGGACGCATCGATTCCGAAAGCGGCGCCGAGCTGCGTCTAGAAGCCGTCGTCGTCACCCCGATGCCCGACGCTAGCTCGCTGCCGGTCGCGGTAACGCTCGATTGGCAACCGGCCGGCGCGTCGTCGTCGCGCCGCCTGGAACGCACGATAACGGTCCGGTCCGAACCGGCACTTGGCGCAAGACGCAACGGTTTGTGGACGTCGACCGGCCAGACCGTGCACCCCGGCGACTCGATCGAAGCCTGGGTCGACCTCGCCAACGACGGCAGCGCCGCCGCCGGCGACGTCGTGCTGCACGTCCGAGCGGGCGACGGCATCGAAGACGTGCGGGCCTTCGATAAGGCCACGCGCCTGCCGCTCGAAATCGACGCGCTCGATATGGGAACGCTCGAACCCAACGCTGCGCGGCGTATCTCACTGCGAGCGCGCGTGCGCTCGCCCATGCCGGACCGCAGCGAAGTGCGATTGGGCGCGACCGTGCACTGCCGCGAGCTGGGCGAGACCTCGCTTGGCGACGTGCGCTGGACGGTCGATTCGCATCCGCGATTCGATCCGCAAACCTCGCGCATCGAACGTGCCGGCGACGAGGTCGTACGGCCGAATCAAATCGCCGACATCGACGTCATGCTCGTTAATGCGGGAACCGACGTCGCTCACGACGTCCGGCTACGATTATACGTTTCGCCCGAAGCGCGGTTGGAATCGGTCGATGGAGCGGCGCGCGAAAAATCTTCGCTGGTGTTTGGCGAAATCGCATCCGGCGGCAACGCGCGCGCCCGTTTAGGCGTGCGGCTATTGCGCGGACTTGCCAAAGAATTTCCCGTTACGGTCGACGCCGTGCTGACGGCCCGCGCGATGCTTCCGCTGCAGTTGGAGCGATTAACGATCGCGACCGCAGCCGAGCCGGATTTTTCGATTGCAACGCTGTCCAGCGAACCGGCCGATGTGGTCGACGTCGGCGAAACGATCGACTGGACGTTGCACGTTCGCAACGGCGGCGACGGGCCGGCGCGACGCGTGCGCATCGCCGTCGAGCGGCCAAATGCGTTGATTTACGTGCCGAACTCCACGACGGTGAACGACGTGCCGGTGCGCGACTCCGGCGCCGTGCCGGCATTCGCTGTCGACGGCATCGCGCTCAACGACGTCGACCCAGGCGTCGAGGCGACGATTCGCTGGCGCGACGTCGTCAACAACGGCGTTGCCGCCGGTGAAGCGCTCGTCGCTACCGCCGAATGCCGGTACGACGGCGACCGCGCGGACACCGTTGCATCGAACGCACTCAAAGTTCGCGCGACGCCGGTGTTCGCCAATGCGATCGCAGGCCTGCCATTCGGTCTCGACGGCGTGATCGGGCCGGCCTCACCGCAACACGTGCGCTCGTTAACCGAACATCGCTTCCTCGAACTTCCGCCCGCAACGCCGGTGGTTGCCGCGAACGGTGCGGACTTGGCGTTGGAAGCCGCGATCCTCGTGCCGGGCGCCGGCGGCGGCGAAGTGCACGAAGGATCGATCGTGGAGACGATCGCGGCGCGCACCGGGTTCGCGCTCTGGCTGTCGCCACAGCGCGCCGAACACGCGCGACGTTTTCTGGCCCAAGCAAAATTCGACGGATTGGTCGCACACTTGTTCGCGATTCGCGTGCTGCTGCCCGACGCAATCGGCAGCGCGCATTGCACCGCATTGTCGGCGGTGCGCGACGCACTACGCGAAGAGCTCGACCGGCTGTTTATCAAGCTCCGCCTGCCGAGTTACGCGTTGGCCGAACGCGACGTCGAAACGCCGTCGTTGCGGGCGAGCATCAAACGCCTTGCCTACGAAGCGTCGCTCGCGACCGGGGCGCCGGCCGATCCGCCGCAGGATGCGGAAACGTTTCGCGGTTCCTTCGACCCAACGGACTTCGACGAGGCGAGCGAACGCCTCGACGCGGCCGCATTGGCGACCGCCGCTCCATGGTCGTTATTGGCACGACTTCTGCCGGATCGCGACGACGCGGCGGCACGCTATCGCACATTACTGATACGACGCATGGACGAAGCGGCATCGCTCGACCCGGCCGACTTCCTCGAACGATTGCAACATCGCTCCGACCCGGAGTTAGATCGCGCTCTTGAAGACGTTCGAGCGCTGTTGTCGACGCAGTGATCCCGGCCGTCGTTGCGGTCGTCGTCGCGATCGCCCTCGTCGCCGTCATCCTGGCGAGCCGCTCGAGCCGGCGCGTGCCGGTCGAACCTACGTCGTGGACGGGGCAAGCGGGTGAGGGATTCGAGGGCCTTTCCGAAGCCGCGCGTTGCGACATGATCTTCGCGATCGCCGAATTGCCCGGCGCCGACCGAACCGCGATGTTGCGAGAAGCACTCGACGATCCGTCCGAAGCGGTCGTACTGGCCGCAGCCAACGCGCTGACGGCGCGCGGCGAAGACGCCGTCGTCCAAACCTATTTCGCAGCGCGGCCGGGCGCGCGCAGCGAACGCATCGCACGCGACCTCTCGCTGCTAACGGGCGCTACGGCTTCTTTTTAAAGTATCTGACAAGGATGTCGCGCGCGATCGGTGCCGCCACCTGCGCGCCGTAACCGCCACTGCGATCGACGAACACCGCTAACGCGATTTTAGGACGATCGCTCGGTGCCCACGCGACGAACCACGTCGTATTCGGCCCGTTACCACCGGCCGTTTCTACGGTTCCGGTTTTTCCTGAATACGGTAAGCCGTCGATACCGAGTCCGGCGGCAGTTCCGCCCGGACCGGTGACGCGTGCCATGCCGGCCCGCACCGCAGCCAATGCATCTTGCCTTACGGGCACTTGGCGAATCGCCACCGGCGGGAGCGACTTCACCACCGCGCCGTGCGGATCGCGAATTTCGCGAACGATCTGCGGACGCCATAACGTGCCGCCGTTAATCACGGTCGACGCGACGCCGACCATCTGAAGCGGCGTGGCTTGCATCGCGCCTTGACCGATTCCTAAAAAACACGCGTCGCTGGGCTCCATCGGAACGCCGAAGTTTCGCATCTCCCATGCATTGGTCGGCCAGTTGCCTTCGTTTTCACCTGGAACGTCGATGCCACTCTTCGCGTCCAAGCCAAACGCCAATGCATACTTACGCAATCGCGCGTTTCCGAGCCACCACGCCAGACGATAGAAATAGCCGTCGCTCGAAGCGGCCAACGCCGGCACGAACGTCGTATTGCCCATGCCGCCGGACGCAATGTCGCGCGCGTAGTAGCCGCCGCAATTCCAGCCTCCGGTGTCGTACACCACTTGATCGACGCGCACCACACCTTCGGTGAGTGCGGCCGACCCGGTAACCATTTTGAACGTCGAACCGGTGGGTGTAGCGGCGGCGATGGCGCGGTCGAACAGCGGCTCTGACGCGTCGGTAAGGTAACGGCGAACGCGCGACGATTTTTCGGCCGCGAAGTCGCGCGGATCGAAGTTGGGATAACTCGCGAGCGCGAGAATGCCGCCGGTCCACGGATCTTCCGCCACCACCGCACCCGAAAGCCGCCGTCCGTGACCCCAGCGCGCGATGCCGTCGGCCAGCGCACTTTCTACGATCGATTGCAGACGCCAATCGAGGTTCGTGACCAGCGTATCGCCGGCAACCGGCGATTGCGAAGCCACGTTTGCCACCACCGACCCACTGGAGTTGACCATCACGCGCTCGCCTCCGGGAATGCCGCGTAAGTAGCGATCGTATTGATATTCCAGTCCGTCTTTGCCGATGACATCGTTGGGCGAGTAGCCCTCGCGCGCCAGCCTTTTATACTCTTCTTCGTTAATCGCGCCGACGTAGCCGAAAATGTGCGAGCCGAGCGGGCCGTGCGGATAATCGCGCACCGGCTGCACTTCCAAATCGACACCCGGCATGTCGCTTAACAATTCCGAGAGGCGCGCGGTCGAAGCGACCGGCAAGTCGCGCGCCAGCACCACCGGGCCATACGGTTCGTTCACGACCACTTCGTCGAACGTCTTGTAGTCGATGCCGCGATGATGCAATAGCCGGTCGCGCAATGTCGCCACCGGAACCCCAATAGCGGTCGATAGGCGTTGCAGGTCGGAATCGATGTCGGTCACTTGCGAGGGAATCAGGCCGACGACGAACGACGGCCGGCTGCGCACCAACACCGTACCGTGCCGGTCGTACATGATGCCGCGCGGCGCGGCGACCGGAATCAAACGAATCTGATTGGCCAACGCCTCTTGCCGATAGCGGTCGCCATCGAAGATTTGCACTTCAATCAATCGTGCGACCAGCGCGGCCAGCGCGAGCAACACCAACGCAATGAACGCGACGATGCGCCACACCGGTGGCTGCCAACCGATGCGCCGCTCCTGTGGGCGCTCTTGATTCACGAACGCAGCGCTTCGTACCGCCGCATCGCCAGCATCGCGACGATCATCGTAGCGACGTTCATTGCGGTTGCCAACAGCGCTTGATGGAAGTGCGACGTTGCTAGCCCGGGCGGAAAACCTTCGAGCGATGCGATCGTCCAAAACAGCAGCGCGCGCAGCAACGTCGCGACGGCGGTCGCAACGGCGGCCAGCGGGATCGAATCGGCGAAGAACCCGCGCGACAGCAAGCTCACGACGACGGCCGTGATCAGCGTCGAGATCGTCCATGCCGCACCGGTCGTGACTGCCAGTCCGTCCTCTACGAGGCCCGCGGCTAATCCGAACGTCGCGGCTCGCACCGCATCGACGCGAACCGCATACCAGACGACCACGACGAGTACGAAACTCGGAACGGCGGTGCGAATGGAGAGCGAATGGCCAAACGTGGTCTGGACGACGGCGGCGCCAAACAACCATGCGGCCGCGACGTACCAACGCGGCCCGACGAACGGCGCGACGTGCCGTTTATCGCGTGATAACGACAACGCGGTCGAGAGCGCCGAGATCGACCGCCGGTTTGACGACGGCAGTTTGATAGAGCGTCGCATCGCCGCGGTCGACCGATCGCACCGTCCCGATCGGCACCCCCGAATGGAACGAGCGACCTTCACCCGTTACGATGATGTCGCCGGCGCGCAACGGCGCATCTTGCGACACGAAATCCATGCGCACGCTGGTGATGTTGCCGTGCGCGATCCCCCACCAGCGGCCGCGCCGCACGATCGCCGGAATGCGACTCGAAAAGTCGGTGATCAAAACGACGGTGCTGGTGAGCGGACCCACCGCGGCGATCCGCCCGACCGCGCCGTCTTGTGTAACGACGCCGTCGTCCATCCGAATGCCCGAGCCGGAGCCGCGATCGATCGTTACCGTCCGCACTTCATTTTCGGGCGGGAATCCGACGACCCGCGCTTCCACACCGCCATACGCAGCGACCGTCGCGCGCACGCCGGCTTCGGCCGCATACGCGGCGGCCAGTTCGTGCAGGCGCGCATTTTCGGCCGTCAGGGAGGCGTTATCGCGTTTGAGGCGCGCGTTGTCGTTTTCGAGTCCCGGCAGCGCGACGATCGCGCCGGTCGCCGAACGTCCCGCACCAACGACGGCCGTTACCGCGCTTTGCGCGACCGCCACCGGCGAAACGACGATCTGCGCCAGCGGGCTCTGGGTGTGCTCACGAGCCGCATCGATTTGGACGAGCGCAATCACCGCCGCCACGATGATGACGACGATCAGGGCCAACAGTCTGCGTTCGTCCCGGTACGTAAAGATGGGAAACCTCAAACAGATGCGCGGAATTACCCTTCGGGGTGAAGTGGCGTCCGTTTCGCGACCGGTAGCGAAAATCCCAACCCCCGCAATGCGCGAACGAACCGAGCGAGCGGGAAGCCCACCACCGTATAAAAATCGCCGTCGACCCGCTCGACCAGGGCCGCGGCTCGCCCTTGGATACCATACCCTCCGGCTTTATCGAACGGTTCGCCGCTTTCGACGTACTCGCGAATGTCGCCATCGGAAAGATCGTAAAACCGAACCCGGGTACTGGACGTCTCGAGCACGCGCGCCTCGCCCGCCGCCAACGCAAACGCGGTGTGAACCACGTGCTCGCGGCCCGAAAGTGTGCGCAACATCTGCGCTGCCTCTGCCGCATCGGCCGGTTTACCCCAAGCCTGGCCGTCGACGTCCACGACCGTATCGGCGGCGACGATCGGAGCCAAGAACGCGTCAAATGTCGCAGCGACGGCGTCGAGTTTCGCATCGGCGTGAGCGGCCGCAAGCCCAGGCGGCGCGAGATCGAGCGGTGGCTCGCCGTACCCGCTCACAACCGTTTCGACATCCAATCCGAGCGAGCGCAAGAGTGCTAAACGACGCGGTGAACCGCTTGCTAAGACAATTCGCTTAAGGGGACACGGCTGCGTCATTCGCGTATCAGGCCCGCATGCGCAGGCTCCTTGCCGTCGCGATGCTGTCGGTACTCGGCGCCTGCTCGGCGCCGCCGACATATAGCGGCACAGTTCAGACCGAAAGTATCACGATCGGCAGCCAGACGGGCGGCCGCGTGTCGGCGATCTACGTCGCCGCCGGTTCGCGGGTTCATCGCGGCTCCATCGTGCTTCGCATCGACGATTCGCTCCTTCAGTCGCAATACGAACAGGCCATCGCACTGCAACAGCAAGCGATGCAGCGGCAGAACGAACTGGCCAACGGAACCGTCGCCACCGATGTCCAGCGGGCGCAGGCGCAAAGCGCCGCAGCGCAGGCGCAATACCAGCAGGTCGTGGCCGCAACGCAGCCGCAGATCGCAGCGCAAGCCGCGATCGTGCGCGACGCGCAAGCCGGCCAAACGCTCGCGAGCTCGAACTTCGCGCGGGCAAAGGCGTTGGCGGCCAGCGGCGACGTGTCGTCGCAAGCGCTCGATCAGGCGCGAGCGGAAAACGACGCGGCTCAACAAAAGGTGCAGCAGGCGCAATCCGATTATCGCGCACTCGTTTCGGCCGTACTTCCCGGCGAAAAGGCTTCGGCGCAACAGACGGCGCTGGCTCAATCGGCGGGTTACCGGACGGCGAAAAACGGGCCGCGACCGGAACTGGTCGCGC
>JBDTKL010000029.1:0-9018 GCA_039935355.1 Candidatus Tumulicola sp. | reverse complement strand
GAGATAGCGCTCGAGTGCGCGCGCCGCGATTGCCGCGACGTCCGGCGGAGCCAATAACAACTCGCGTGCCAACACGTCGCAGGCTACGTCGCGAAGCAGCCGCTCGAGCGAAAGAGCCAGTGCATCGGCGAGCGCGGCCCGAAAACGGCGCGCCTCCGCCGACGCGTCTTCGAGATCCGGCTCCGCCTCATTCGTCGATACGACGCTCGTAGGGAGGTCGCCGGATACTGTTTGAGGCTCGGGAGCCGCGCGCAACGCGCGGTCGAGCGGAACGAATCCGTCAGGCATGACGGCGTAACAACTCCTGCGCGTCGGCCAGCAACGGTGCGTGCGGCCGCTGCATTCGTTTGACGATTGCGTCACGTTCGGTCTGCGGATAGAGTTCGAGCACGGCGGCCGCTGTTGCGGCCGGCAGCGCGCTGATGATCGCTGCGGCGGCATGCGGCGGCTCGTGTGCGAGCACGGTACGGACGCGCGACGGTGCGAAGCCCACGACCGCGCTCGTGGTACGCCGCACCGAAGCGCGGTCCAACGCCGCTTTCGCGAACTCGATCGCCGGCGGGATCGAAATCCGCGCGGAAAGGACGACCGCGACGCCGATGGCAAGCGCCGGCAACAACGGAACGAGGGTGCCGTACAACAGCCACCACGGATCTTTGCGTGCGACCGGAGCGCGCCCGAAATCTACGGCCTGCACCGAGAGCGTATCACCGCGTTTGACATCCAGGCCGATCGTCGCTGCAGCCAGCTCGCGAACCGCCGCCACATCGATCCGTCTGGATGCATCGACGAATACCGCCGCCGATACGCGCCGCACGGCTCCGGGCGGAGTTTCGTTCTGCGTTTCGTGGGTGTCGGCGCCGCGCTCTCCGGATTCGTCGCGTAGACGGTACCGTTTCCCGCCACCGACGTATGTTTCGGAACGCGCGGCGTAGGATATCGATTCGCCTGCCGGACGCCGCTCCACGTCGCGCTCGGTGCTGCGTTCGACGGATCGCTCGGCGCGCACGCGCACGATGGCCGATCCTTCCCCAAATGCATCATCGAGCGCCGATTGCAACGAACGGCGCACGTCGTCATCATCGCCGCCGGCGGTCGTTTCGTCGAGCGCAAATCCGCGATCGTCGAGCAGCGTCACGCGCGCCGGGTCGAGACCCGGGACGGCCGCGGCGACGAAGGCGCGGATGCCCTGCACCGCCTGTGGCGATAAACGCACGCCGCTTCGCAAACGTACGCGTACGCCGGCGCTCGCATCGCGAGACGATTGATCGGCGAACTCGGCAACCTTGGCCGGCGCGACGATCACACGCGCATCTTCCACGCCGTCGATTCCGCGCAGTCCGGTTTCGATGTCGCCGGCCAAGCCGGCGCGCGCCTGTGCGTCGATCACCGTTTGCGGCGTCAACATGCCGACGTTTGCGAGCGCTTCGCCGCTGTCTTCCAGGTGGGCGTGTGGAACGCCCGAGAGCGAAAGTCGCAGCAGCAGATCGCTGCGACGAGAGGCATCGACAACCAGGTTGTCGGCCGACGGCGTAAACGGCACGTTCCACGCCGCCAGGCGTTCCTCGACCTCGGCGATTTGTTCGGCATGCAGCGGTGTAGCGAACAACGCGGCGCGCACCGGATGGGCAAGAATCTCGACCGCAACGATCGCAGCCACGATCGTCGCGAAACACGCGATGCTCGCGATACGCGCACTCTTCGAAAGCGCGCTCCAGCGGGCGGTCAGCAACGCGAAGTACTGCACCGTATTACACCTGCATGTTGGCGACGGCTTGCAGCGACTGTGCCGCCCGCTGCAGCGCAGACGTCGCTACGGCCAGCACGATGTCGGCGCGCGAGCGGTCGTACACCGCATCGGCCAGCGTGCCGGCGCGACGCGCGAACGCATCTTCGGAACGTTCGGCCCGATCGAGCACGCCTCCGACGCCGTCGAGCGCCCGCGCGAAGGCTCCCGGATCGACCGTTCGCGTGCGGTCCACATCCGGCGCTGCATCCGGATGCAGTGGAACGACCGTCATAACCGGCCCATGTCGATGGTCTTCTCCGCCAGCGTTTTCCCAGTATCGAACAGTGCGGCATCCGCCTCATAGGCGCGCGATGCATTCATCACGGCGATCATCTCGGTCAGGATGTCGACGTCGACGCCGGGCTGCGTTTGCGTTCCCGCAAAGGCCGCATACGGCTCGCCGTCCTCGCCGGCCGCAACTCGAAACTGAGGAATCTCTCGCAGATAGCTTCCGTTCGGTCCGGCAGCTTCTGCTGCAGCCACATTTCGTGCGGCGACATCGAGGGCAGCGCGTTGTGCGTCCATCGCATCGGCGGCCGCATCGAGCAGCGGCATCGTCATCGTGCGACGCCCTTCATTTCCGCCAGCCGCGCGTGTTCGGCCGCGAGCAACGCTTCTTGGAATAATGCGGCCTGGGCAGTCTGCGCCATCGCCGCGTTGCCGCGTGCCGCGTCGCCGCCGGCCGCGGCGCGCGCCAACGCCGTTTGCGCGTCCAACAGCGCGCGTTGCGCGGAATCAAAACCCGCGCGTAATGAGTCTCCTACGTCGAACATTCGCCCAGCGTACGATGCCGGCGTATCCGGAAGCCGAGCGTGGCGTTGCCGCGATATGACCGTTTACATTTTCGCGGCTTCTTCCCTCAGGGCGGCGACCGCGCGAGCGAGTTCATCGACGATCGGTCGCAGACGCGGATCGTCGCTGGTGCGGTAGATCTCGAGAAGCGTACCGTAGTTCCAGACTTGCTCGGGTGGCGCCGCACTGAACCGTTCCCACACCACCGGACCGTCCGCTCGAAGATCGGTCACCGTTGCTCGTACGTTATTGAGCTTGTCGGCGGCGCTGACGAGCCACACCGACGCGTCGGGGTTTGCCCGGAGATGTTGGTGATACGCTTCCTTGCGTGGATGCCAGGGTGATTTGCGTCCGCCCGGTTTCTCCGGAAGGTCGTCCGATAGCGCCTCGACGATGCGTGCGACACGGTCGCCGAATCGTAGGCGAATCTGCTCGAGTTCGTGCTGGCCGCCCTGATCTTCGGCCGCATCGTGTAACAGCGCTGCGATCGCCTCATCTTCGTCACCCTGCGCGCCGAGAACGATGTCGGTCACGCCGAGCAGATGGCCGATGTAGGGAACGCCGGATCCCTTGCGCTGTTGATTGCGATGCACGAACGCCGCGTAGGCGAGCGCATCGGAAAATCGGGGCGAAAGTACTGTCGTCATGACCGTATTCTACCTCAACGCCGTGTCAGACGGGCGGCGCGCCGCCCGAAACCGGCACGGGCAGTCCGCTCGCATCCAGCCGGACGCCGAGGATCAGCCTGGTGACTTCGTTATAGTTCTCGATGCCCGAGGCGATGCGATTGGTCTTGAGATAGGCGTTGTAGGTTTTCCACGTCCAACGCGACAGCAGAACGTTGACGTTGTGCGCGTTGCGTTTGCGCATGGCGGCGAAATCTTGCCACACGAGTGAATTGAAGTCCGACTTCGAGTACGTCGTTTTCTGCGGCAGATACAAGAACAGTTCGAACCAGCCGGAGTATTGGATCGCCGGATCGGGCGATCGCAGGCACGCAACGATGGCGAGGTAGTTGGCTTCGTCTTCGCGCGCATACGCGGCAACGTGACTCCACTCGTGCGCTTGATCGAACGGACGCTCGAACCATAGAACGTCGCTCGAGATCTGCACGGTCAGCGCGAACGGATTGACGAACCCGCTGGTACCCGTTGCCATCATGAACGGATTTGCGATCGTCGGTTTCGCAGCCCCGACGTTGGGATCCCAATCGTCGCCGCCGGCGCGCACCGCCGGCAGCCAGGATGCGCGCAACTCCGCAAGGTCGAGCGGTTGTGCCGCGAGCGCGTGGGCCGCAGGCGCGAGTCGATTCATATGCTCGACCGCGATCGCGCGAAGCCGTTCTGCGGCTGCGGTGGTGATGCGCGACGGATCGAACCGAACGCGCAACTCGATCGGAGCGCGCGCATAGTTCCAGCCCCAAGACGCCTCAAACCATACCGCATACGCTCCAGCGATGGCGGCGAGCGACAACACGAGCGATCCGATCGCACGCAACCGCTTCGAACGCGGCGCGCGCACCGCAATCGCGATGCACCAGATCGCGCCGGCGGCGCCGATCAGGGCGGCGATGTCGCCGGCCGACCATGGAATCGGATTCGTTATTGCAAACGCGACGTGCTCCCATTGCGAATAGCCCCCGTTCGAGTAGGCGCGTTCGATCCACGCCGCGTCCGGCTGCCAAGCCATTGCCGCGACGCCGGCTACGATCGCCAGCAATCGCAGGACCAATAGAAAAGAGCCGCCCATGATGGACGGCTCCGTTCGACGTGGCTTCGGCAGATTCCGAACCGGAATTAGCGTTTGCTGTACTGGAA
This sequence comes from Candidatus Tumulicola sp., assembly GCA_039935355.1. GTDB lineage: Bacteria > Vulcanimicrobiota > Vulcanimicrobiia > Vulcanimicrobiales > Vulcanimicrobiaceae > Tumulicola. The sequence goes on along the minus strand of JBDTKL010000029.1, from coordinate 4,620 downwards.
CCGCTTGCGGGCCCGCTTGCGTCCGTACTTCTTCGATTCTTTCTCGCGCGGATCGCGGGTCAAAAATCCGTTCTGGCGCAGAATCGACTTTAGGCTCTCGTCCATCTCGACGAGCGCGCGAGCGATTCCATGGCGCACCGCACCGGCTTGGCCGGTAACGCCGCCGCCTTCGGTTTTCACCGAAACGTCGAAGCGTGAGGCGCTTTGCGTGGCTTCGAACGGCTGGCGCACGATCTGCAGCAACTGCGGCCGCGGGAAGTATTCTTCCACCGGCTTTTTGTTGATCGTGATGACGCCTTGGCCGAGCGTCAACTGCACGCGAGCGATGGCGCGCTTACGACGACCGGTGGCTTGAATAACGTTATCCAATACGACTCCCTACGACAGCGGCTGAGGATGTTGTGCGGCGTGCGGATGATCGGCACCGGCATAGACGTTCAGTCGAGCCAAGCGATCGTTGCGCGTCCGGTTACCGGCGATCATTCCGCGAACCGCCATCTCGATCAGGCGCTCCGGATGCTTGTTTTGGACCTCGCGCGCCGTCTGCTCGCGCAGACCGCCCGGAAATCCGGAGTGACGATAGTAAATCTTCTGGTCCAGCTTCTTGCCGCCCAACTCGACTTTGTCGGCATTGATCACGACGACGTAGTCGCCGTCGTCGATGTGCGGCGTCCAGGTCGGTTTGTTCTTCCCCGAAAGAGCGCGAGCGATCCGTACCGCTAACGTGCCCAGCCGCTGTCCGGCGGCATCGACGACGTACCAGTCGTGCTTGGTTTCGGCGGTTTTCTGTTGATAGGTCCGCATAGTTGCGCGCGTCTTCCTCAAAAATAACGTCAAGACAAAGCTCCGCGGGGCTGTCGCGCCACGGGGCAGCCTTCGCATCTTACCTGTCGGCTACGAATCCCGTCAAGACCGCGGGCGTACGATATGAGTCGTACCCGTCGCGAAAACGCACCCCGGATAAGTATAAGCCGTGGGCCGGAGCGCTCAAACCGGCCGCCTCCCGCCGGCGGGCCTCGACCACCCCGGGCAGACTTTCTGGCGACCGCCGCTCCCTGCCGACCTCCAGCAGCGTGCCGACCACGGTTCGGACCATGCGGTGCAAAAAACCGTCGGCCGAGATTCGAAAGCGTATGAGATCGCCTCGACGCTCGATCTCGAGCGACCGAACCGTCCGCACGGTGTTGCCGTTGTCGGGCGGAACCCCGCAAAACGAGCGAAAGTCGTGGCGGCCGATCAGCGACTCGGCGCCACGGCGCATGGCGTCGATATCGACGTCGTAGGGTACCAGGGTTGCTCGGTGTGCCAGCATCGGCGAACGGCTTCGGGCGTTGAAGACGGCGTACTCGTAGGTCCGCTCCTGGGCCGAGAACCGCGCCGAGAAGTCCTCATCGACAACGGCACTCTCGCGCACGGCTAAATCGGATGGAAGAACCGAGTTGAGCGCAAGGACCAGCCGGTCGAACGGGAACGCGCGGCCGGTCTGAAACGACACGACCTGCCCGGTGGCGTGAACGCCGGCATCGGTGCGGCCGGCGGCGGTACATTTGACGGGCTCCGATACGAGGCGCCCGAGCGCGGCTTCCAGCGTGCCAGCCACCGTGCGGAGTTTCGGCTGCCACTGGAAACCGCAAAAGGCCGAACCGTCGTATTCGACGGTTAAGCGCAGTGAGGTCAGACGGCCGATGCCGTCCGTTTCGGAACGTTGCGCTTCTCGTCGAGGTCCAGAACGTCTACCCACGTCACGACGTCGGTGCGATCCGGCGCCACCTTGTTACGCAGATCTTCGAAAAAGCCGATCGAATCGCCGTCCGGGCGGCGTTCCAGAAACTGCTGGTTAAACTGTTCGATCTCTTCGGGGGACTTGGCCGCGACGAATGCACGCGTGTAGTCCTCGATGCCCGCGTCGCCATGCGACTTCTTGATGGCTTCGAGCAGTTGAGCGCCATTGATGTTCAAAAATCCGAACACCGCTTGATCCATCGGGCAGTCGAAATTGTACTCGCCGTTGGCTCCGGCGGCCGTCGCTTTACCTTTATCGACCGCGCGACCGAGCATGACGACGCCTTGCCACTTGTCGCGAGCGCTGCGCGGATATTCCTTGGTGAGATCCACGGGAATCTTCGTCTCCTTACTTTTGGGAAGTTAGTACTTCCCCGAACGCCCCAACGCCGCGGGAGGTTGCGGCCACCGGCAGACCCAGGGTCGCGCGCACCTCGGTCCTCGCCGCGGCGAAATCGGTCTCGAATCGCGGCTCTCGGATCAACGCGTATGCGACGATCGTACCCGCGATCCAACCGGCTTCGACGTCGGTGGGATAGTGTACGCCGGCAACGATGCGACGGTCCGCAAAAATTTCGGCGCGACGAAAAATTGCTTTACGCGATTCTGGTACCATCTCTGCCAACAGAATCGCGGTGCAGGACGCAAACGCGGCGTGGCCGCTCGGATAGGAGCCGTGGGTCTGAGGTGCGCCTTCCGGGCGCGGGCGATCGAAATACGCCTTGGCCACATCGATCAACGCTTCGGTGTCGCCGCTCGTGTGAGCGAACAGTTGCACGGTTAGCGGCAAACGTTCGGCCACGAAATTCGGTCCCAAGACGTTCGCAAACGTAAAGACGGTGCGATGCGCGTCGGCAGCCGCATCGGCGATGTCGGCCGGTGACCGATCGGCCATGACCGTTGCCATCGTTTTGGCGTCGTCGATGGCCGCGGCCGAAGCCGGCGCCGGAGGCGGTTCGAGGAGTTGCGACAAGTCGACTTGCGCGGGCGTGAGGTAATACGAAATCGTCGGCTTCTTGGCAAGCGCGGGCGACCACAATGTCACTGCGGCGAACACCACCGCACACGCTGCCACCGTCAGCTTGCGCGCCGTCATCATCCGTGCTGGCGTTGCAGCGGAAAGGCGAGAATTTCGCGGATGGACGTCTGGCTCGTCAGCAGCATGACCAGCCGGTCGACCCCAATTCCAATTCCGGCCGTCGGCGGCATGCCGTATTCTAACGCGCGCACGTAATCCCAATCCGGCTCGGGCGCCTCGTCGTCGCCGCCGGCGCGGTCGAGGATCTGCGATTCGAAGCGGCCACGCTGATCGTCGGGATCGTTCAGCTCCGAAAACGCGTTCGAGACTTCCATCTGCGCGCAGAACAGTTCGTACCGTTCGGTCAATTCCGGATCGTCGTGCCGTCGCTTGGCGAGCGGTGAAATAACGACGGGATAGTCCGTCACGAAGGTCGGCTGCATGAGATGCGGCTCGAGCACGCGTTCGAAAATTTTGTCGAGGGCGTGACCGTGTGTGGGTGACGCCGGCATCTCGAGATCTCGAAGAATCTCGGCCGCGCCCTGCGGGTCGAGTAGCCGGTCGCGCCTGAATTTGCCGTCGCTGTAGCGCTCCAGGCCTTCTAAATATCCGATCCGCGCGAACGGGCGCACGAACGAGATCGCCTCGTCTCCACGGCGCAGTTCGGTGTCACCGACGGTGACCACGTCGACCAGATGCGCGATCAATTCTTCGTTGAACTGCAGCATATCGTCGACGTTCCAATACGCGGCGTAGAGTTCGAGCATCGTAAACTCGGGATTGTGCGTGGTGTCGATGCCTTCGTTGCGAAAGATTCGTCCGATTTCATATACGCGCTCGAGCCCGCCAACGATTAATCGCTTGAGGTTGAGTTCGGTCGCGATGCGCAACTGCATGGTACGGTCGAGCGCGTTGCAATGCGTCTCGAACGGACGCGCGGCGGCCCCGCCGGCCAGATGCAGCAGCGTCGGCGTTTCGACCTCATAGAATCCGCGGGCGTCGATAAAACGACGCATTTCCGCGATGATTTGGCTGCGGGCGATGAGCAGATCGCGCGCGTCGGGGTTGACGATCAAATCGACGTAGCGCTGGCGGTACCGCTTCTCGATGTCGACCAGGCCGTGCCACTTGTCCGGCAACGGCAATAACGATTTCGATAGAATCGAAAACGACGTGACGTGCAGCGTTATTTCGCCCATTTTCGAGCGAAACACGTAGCCTCGCACGCCCACGATGTCACCGCGCTCGACGTCGTTCCAATCGGCAAACGAGCCTTCGCCGATTTCGTCCTTGCGCACGTAGAGTTGGATGCTTCCGGTGCGATCGCTCAAATCGGCGAAGATGCTTTTGCCCATCGTACGCTTCGAAAGCAGCCGTCCGGCTAGGTTCCAGCCTTCGGCGGCCGCGTCTTGACCGGGCACCAAAAAGTCGTAGCGCGCGTGCAGCTCATCGGCCGTCGCGTCCACGTCGTAATGGGTTTGCGCGAACGGGTCGTTGCCGCGCTCGCGAAGTGCGGCCAAACGCTCGCGCCGCGCCGCCATAAGGACGGCTTCGGTTTTGCCGAGCTCTTCTTGCATGATCCCGTCCCGGCGTCGGGCGCCGATTAGCTAGCTTTCTTTGCGGCTCTCTTGGGAGAGTTGCTTTTGATCGATTCGATCTTATACTTCATCACGCCGCGCGGCGTGGCGACGTCGACCGTCGCGTTCTTTTTGTGGCCGATCAAGGCGCGTCCCAACGGCGATTCGTTGGATATACGCTGACTGCTCGGATCGGCTTCGGCCGAGCCGACGATCGAGAACTCGTAGGTCTCGCCGTTTTTC
>JBDTKL010000028.1:0-8958 GCA_039935355.1 Candidatus Tumulicola sp. | reverse complement strand
CTAAAATCGCTGATGATCTTCGCGGCGATTTTAGGTCCGGGTTTCATCACGGCCTCGGCCGGAAACGACGTCGGCGGCATTCTGCAATATTCACAAGCCGGCGCGCAGTTCGGATACTCGCTGCTGTGGGTGATGATTCCGCTGGCGATCGCGCTGATCGTCGTGCAAGAGATGGCGACGCGCATGGGGACGGTCACCGGCAAAGGCCTCGCCGCACTCGTGCGCGAGAACTTCGGCGTTCGCATTTCGTTCATCGCGATGTTGCTGCTCTTCTTCATCAACACGCTGTTGACGAGTACGGAATTCGCCGGCATAGCCGCAGCGGCCCAGATCTTCGGTATATCGAAGTATCTGGCCGTCCCGGTCGCACTGATCGTCGTCTTTCTCTTCGTATTGCGCTTCGACAACAAAATCGTCGAGCGAACGTTCGTCGTTTTGTCGTTGATCTATTTGACCTATATCGCGTCGGCGGTGATGGCGCATCCGAACTGGCACGAGGTCGCGCACGGAGCGTTGGTTCCTTCGTTTCCGTTTCGAACGGTCGGCTGGATCGCGGCGGTCGTGGGGTTAATCGGCACCACCATCTCCCCGTACATGCAATTCTTCCTACAGTCGGCGGTCGTCGAAAAAGGTACGCGCGCCAACCAACTGACGGCCGCTCGGATCGACGTCGTGAACGGCTCGGTCCTAGCGATCGTCCTGGCGGGCTTCATGATCATCGCCAATGCTGCCACGATCTATCTCGCCAACCAGCACGGCGCGCACATCGTCGCGAATACCGTGTCGGACTTCGCTGCGGCGCTAAAGCCGCTCGCCGGTGAATCTGCCGCCGTCATCTTCGCGCTCGGCATTTTGAATGCAGGTGTATTTACTGCGGCCGTACTCCCGCTCTCGACGTCGTACATTATCTGTGAAGCCCTGGGATTCGAAGCTGCGATCGATCGCACGTTCGAACAGGCGCCGGTCTTCTTCTCACTGTTCGCGGCCGGTCTGGTCGCGGGCGCGGCCATCGTATTGATCCCGAATTTGCCGTTGCTGCAGTTGGTGCTGTTCGCCCAAGTACTGCAAGGCATCGTGCTCCCGGCCGAGCTCGTGTTGATGCTCATCATCATCAACCGCACGCATATCATGGGTCGCCACACCAACTCGCCGGTGGCCAACGCGATCGCCTGGACCACGGTCGTGGTCGTCGGATCGTTATCCGTGCTGTATGTAGTGGGTCAGTTTTTTCCCAGGATGCTCGGGTCGCACTAAATGCAGGCCGGCGACTCCGCTCGTCGCTTAGTCGAGCTTGCCGAAGCGTTGGCACAGGCGAGTAATTCCGGCGTCGCGTCGATGGCCGGTGAGTTTGCCAGGCGCATCGATCGCGGCGTCGTCGTCGAGGACGAGCACCACCGAAGCATTGCAACGGTAACCAACGGTTCGCACGACGACGCCCACCGAATGAAAGTCGCGATCGGCAACGACGCCGATCCAACCGGCTGGCTGATCGTGCTCGGTGCCGGCACGAATGACGACGCGGCTGGTCTCGACCTGTCGATGCGCGTCGCGGCGGCGGCGTTTGCGACGCACGTACGGCGTTCGAACGACAGCACGCGGCGAAGCGAGTTTTGGGAACGCTTGTGCGGAGGACACTATCGCGACGCGCCGTCCGCGCGCGACGACGCGAGCGCGTCCGGCGTAACGTTGCGAAACGCCTACACCGCGGTCGCGTTCGAACCGGATCCGGTGACTCCGGCCGACGATCGTCGCGTGGCACGCGATGCGATCGCCGGTGCGTTCCACCTGGAAGACCCGTCGATCGGAGCCCTCGAGGACGCCGGAACGTCGATCGTGTTCGTTCCGGCCGAGCGTGAAATCGATGCCAGCAACGTTCGAGCGAACGCCGAACTCCTCGCGCGCAACTGCGCACGCCGCCAGCCGCCACTGCAGCTATGGGGCGGCGTCGGAACGGTCGAGCCGCCCATGCGTCTGCGCGAAAGCGCCGACCGGGCGCGCGCGGCGCTCGCGATCGCACGGCGTATCTTTGCCGAACCGCGTGTCGCGACGTACGATTCCCTCGGCGCCTACCCGCTGTTCTATTTTGGGGATGTCTCCGCACTGCACGACTTTGCGAAACGGATACTCGGACCGCTGCGGGCCTACGACGAATCGCATCAAACTGAACTCGAACGTACGTTGCGCGTGTATTTCGAAACGGGCGAAAATCTCAAAGTCGCGGCCGCCAAGCTCGACGTTCATCGTCACACCGTCCTCTATCGGTTACGGCAGATCGGCGAGATCTGCGGCCTATCTCTGGAGAATCACCATGACCAACTGGCTTTCCGCGTAGCGATCGCGATCGATGCACTCCACACCGTCTGAACGCCGCCGCGCTGCCGGCAAGCGCGACGTGCTCAAACTTGCCACCGAACAGAACGTTCGGTTCGTCCGCCTAGCGTTCGCCGACATTCTCGGCGTCAGTAAGAACGTATCGATTCCCGTTTCGGAACTCGACGATGCGCTGGCCGGCCGCGTTACGTTCGACGGCGGATCGATCGACGGATTCGTGCGCGGCGAAGAGTTGGATATGCAACTGCGGCCCGATCCGGCGACCTTCGCGATCTATCCGTGGTCGAGCGGAGACGGGCGCGAAGCGCGGTTGATCTGCGACATCGCGATGCCCGACGGTACGCCGTTCGAAGGCTGCCCGCGCACCACGCTTCGGCGCGCGCTCGAAGCGTCGGGAAGTTTATCGAGCGTACGTGCCGGCGTCGAAGCGGAGTTCTTCTTGTTCGCGCATCGCCCCGACGACGAACCCTCGACCGCAACGGTCGACGTCGGTTCGTACTTCGATTTTTTGCCGAACGATCGCGGCGAAGAAGCTCGCAACGCCATCGTCGCCGCCCTGGGTGCGATGGGCGTTCCGGTTGCGTCGGCGCATCACGAGCACGCACCCGGGCAACACGAGATCGATCTCCGCCACGACGATCCGCTCGCGACGGCCGATCACGTGATGACCTTGCGAACGGTCGCCAAACACGTCGCGGCCGGGTTCGGGCTCGACGCGACGTTTATGCCCAAGCCGCTCGAAGATCGCGCCGGCAACGGCCTGCACGTCGACTTTCGTCTCGACGATCGATTCGACGCAGACTCAGCCTCGCACGTCGTGGGCGGTTTATTGGCACACGCGCCGGCTGCGACGGCAGTGTGCAATCCAACGGTCAATTCGTACAAGCGATTGGTCGCAGCCTGGGACGCGCCCATCTACACCGTTTGGTCGGAGCGCAGCGCTAACGCGATGGTGCGGGTTCCGCCGGCTCAGACGCCGCCGCGCGTCGAGATGCGCAGCCCCGACCCCGCGTGCAATCCATATCTCGCCTTGGCGGTGTTGATCGGTGCTGCCGCGGACGGTATCCGGCAACGAACGCTGGCCGGACCGCCGTTTTCCGGTTCGACCTACGATCTCGACGAACGGAAGCGCCGCGAATTCGGCATTGGGATTCTTCCGAAATCGCTGCGACAGGCGATCGACGAGCTGGATCGCGATCCGGTGGTGCGAGCCGCGCTCGGCGATCACATCTACCACGCGTTTCGCGAGGCAAAACTTGCCGAATACGAACGCTATCGCCGCGCCGTGCACCCGTGGGAACGCGAACGCTACTTGCGCCTCTACTGATTGGCGCGAAGTTCGCGCGCGGCCGTCTGCAACCGGCCCCACAACCGCTCGACGTCGTCGCGCGTGGTACGCAAGTTGCCGATCGCAACGCGGATCGCGTACCGGCCTCGCAACTTCGTATGTGAGATAAAGCCCTCACCGCTGGCATTCACGGCATCTAATACTCGCTCGTTGAACGCGTTACGCTCGTCCTCGGGTAGGCCGCGATAGCGGAAGCAAACGACAGACAACGGATGCGGGGCGAGCAGCTCCCAATCGTCGCTCGCTTCGATCCGAGCAGCGAATTGCTGCGCCAACGCGACGTGCTCTCGCAACAATTCGCGAATGCCTTCAACCCCAAGATGACGCAATACAAACCACAACTTGAGCGCACGAAAACGGCGACCGAGCTGCAGGCCATAATCCATATAGTTGACGACGTCCGTCTCCGGCGTCGTGAGATATTCCGGAACCAAGCTAAACGCTTGCCGCACCATCGACTCGTCCTTGACGAACAACACCGAAAGGTCCATCGGGACGAAGAGCCACTTGTGCGGATTAACAACGAACGAGTCGGCGCGTTCGGCACCGCGTAATAGCCCTCGCAACTCTGGAACCGCACCGGCGTTACCAGCGTATGCCGCGTCGACGTGCAGCCAAATTCCAAGGCGCTCCGCGATATCGGCGATGTCGTCGAGCGGATCGAACGACGTCGTCGACGTCGTGCCGGCGGTCGCGACGATGGCCAACGGGCGCATTCCGGCAGCGATGTCGGCGGTGATGGACCGTTCCAGCTCGCGTGCATTCATAGAAAACTTTGCATCCGACGGAATCTGCACGACGTTGTCCTGTCCGATTCCCAGCGCGATCGCTGCCTTCTCGACGTGCGAATGCGTTTGATCGCTGATGTAGATGCGTAACCGCGGCAGTTCGCGTCCGGTCATCCCAAGGCGCCGGACGTCGAGACCCAATGCTTCACGCGCCGCAGCCAGTGCGGTGAATCCGGCAATCGACGCCGTGTCGTAGATAATCCCCGTCCAATCGGCGGGCAGTCCGAGCAGATCGGCCAGCCATCGCATCGTCACCTGCTCGAGTTCGGTGGCAGCAGGCGACGTGCGCCACAGCATCGCTTTCACGTCGAGCGTTGCGGCTAGCGCTTCTGCCGCGACGGCGCTCGGCTCGGCGCTGGTCGCGAAATAGGCGAAGAAGCGCGGATGATTCCAGTGTGTCGTCGCAGGGACGATGATCTCTTTAAAGTCCTGGAAGATACGCTCGAACGATTCGCCCTGCTCCGGTGGGCGTTCGGGCAACCGTGCCGTCACATCGCCGGGGCGCACCGCCGGTAGAACGCGATACGCCTCCGGATGCGCGTAATATTCGGCGATCCAACGGCCGACCGATGCGAAGTCGCGCTCGAGGGAATCGAATCCGTTCATGCGCTATGGGTTGGCGACGCGCGCGCAGAACGCCCGTTCCCGTGAACCATCGATCCGTCGTTTCGTCCGATGCGCCGTCGCCGATCGGACCTTATAGTCAAGCCATCGTTTCCGGGCAAGACGTGTTCTGCAGCGGGCAGATTCCCCTCGACCCGCAGACCGGCAATATCGTCGAAGGCGATATCGCGGCGCAGACACAACGCGTGCTCGACAATTTGCAGGCCGTACTGGTTGCTGCCGGGGCGAGCTTCGACGACGTCGTAAAAACGACGATCTTTCTTATCGACATGGGTGACTTCTCGGCCGTAAACGCTGCGTACGAACGTGCTTTCGGGCGGGCAACGCCCGCCCGATCGACGGTAGCGGTAGCGGCGTTACCGCGCGGCGCGCGCGTCGAGATCGACTGTATCGCGCGCCTGAAGAACGCCTAGACTACGACCCTCTAGGGAACGGTTTGCGTGGAGGCCGTGCGCAGTTTGGCAGTTTCCTCGGAGGCCATGCGCGCGACGTCCGGATCGAGCGATTGTTTCGCTGCAGCTAGCTGCGTGAGGGCCAGCGAGTTATTGCCTTGCGCGGCGTAGGCCAGCGCCAGTAAGTAGCGGATACGCCCGTCCGAAGGAGCTGCGGCGATTCCGCGAAGCAACGCCGATTGCGCGAGCGGGTACAGTGCATTGTGCTCGTAGTCGATACCGAGGTCCACGTATGCTTCGGGCAGATAGGGTCCCACGACCGTCGCCTGCACGTAGTATTGCACGGCACGCTTCCAGTCGCCGTTGCGGTCGGCTAAGAAACCGAAGTTGACGAGCGCTTCGGGCCGTTCGGGTTCGAGTTGGCGGGCGCGTACGAGCGAGGGCTTTGCCGAATCGCCGTCGCCCGATTCCAAGAACGCAGCGCCGAGGTTATTCGTGCAGCTGTAGTTAGTGTTATCGATCGACAGACACTTGCGGAAATAGGTGACCGCATCGGTGTAATCGCGCGTATCGAAATACGCGAGTCCGACGCCGTTGAGCGCAGTCAACGATTGGGGATCGCTATCGAGCGCGCGTTTGAAAAACGCGAGCGCTTCGACCGGACGGTGCAGCGTCGCGTAGATTTGCCCGACTTCGGCTTGAATGTTGGCGTCGGTCGGTTCGCTGGCGGCGAGCTGTTCCATCTGCGTTTGGTAGACGTTGAGATCGCCTTTACGCTGATGCATCGCGACCAGGTCGCCGACAGAATCGGTTCCGGGCAGCGCCGCATTGAACTGCGCGATTGCATCGTCGACGCGATTTTCTGTCGCATACACGACACCGAGCCGATTATGCGTCTCTTTATCGGTCGGCATATGTTGCAGGATGTGCAAATACACCACTTCGGCTTTTTCGAGACGGCCCTGGCGATAATATAAATCGCCGAGGAACCGTTCGGGCGAGGCTTCGCCGGGATGCGACACCACATACGTTTCGAGGCCTTTGACCGCCCCTGCGAGGTCGCCGGCGGCGATACGCTCGCGGGCGGCGTGTATCGCTCCTTGCGGGTCGGATACGAAGACCGGCTCGAAGATCGACGGGTCGTTCACGAGCTTGGTTTGGGCGAAAGCCCGCCCCCCCGCCAGCGCGACCAGCACGAATACGATAACGGCGTATTTTGAAAATCGGCGATTCATGGCAACCTCCCCGACGGACCCAGTTCTCTCTACCGATTATAACGCCCGCAAGGGCGCTCCGTGACGCCGAGCAGCCCTTTTTCTAACGTACCAACGGCAGCACGTCGCTGGGCGTAAGCGGATAAAAGGTCATGATCACGACTGCTACCGTGCATATGCCGGCGCTCAGCCAAGCAAGCGGGACGAACGGCCGCACGTCTCGCACCCGATGCTGCGTCTGCGAATACATCGCAAACACGACCTTGGCGTAGGCGTACAGCGAAATCGCCGTTCCGGCGATCAGCAGTCCGGCCATCCAAACGTAGCCGGCTCCGACGCTTGAGGACAGGATCAAGATTTTTCCGAGGAAGCCGGCGGTGGGCGGCAGTCCCGCCATTCCGATCAGGAAGAACGTCATCGCGGCAGCCAGCCAGGGACGACGCTGTGCCAGCCCGGCGTAGTTGCCAAGCCACGAGCCTTCTTCCCCTCCACCCGACATCGCGGCAGCGACCGCGAACGCCCCGAGATTCATAAACGAATACGCGACCAGGTAATACATGGCGTAGCGCAGCCCGAGGGCCGTCGTGCCCGCCATCGCGGTGAGAATATACCCGACCTGTGCGATGCCGGAATAGGCCAGCAGCCGCTTGAGATCGTGCTGCGCCAACATGCCGACATTGCCGGCGATCATCGAGATTCCAGCCACGATCCAGATCGGCAACAGTACCGCCCCGGCGGCCGCCGAGGGCAATGCGGCATACGCGAATCGAGCGAAAACTGCCAACACCGCAGCTTTCGTTGCCACGCTCATGAACGCGGTGACGGGCAACGGCGCGCCTTCGTACACATCGGGCGCCCACGTATGGAACGGGACCAAACTCATCTTGAACGCCAAACCGACTAAGAACAAGCCGGCACCTAACCAAAAAATCGGACTGGACACCAGCGCCGGATTCACGAAATCGGCGAACTGCACGCTTCCGGTCGCGCCGAAGAGCAGAGCCATTCCATAGAGCATGAAGCCCGACGCGGTCGAGCTGAGGATCAAGTATTTGAGCGCGGCCTCACGCGCGGTCTTCCGATCGACGAGACCGCACAGACAATACAGCGCCAGCGAAAGCAGTTCGAGGCCGAGAAAGACCGTCATGAGATTGGCGGAGCCGGCCATCAGCATCGCGCCGCACGCGCTCCACAACATCAAGGCAACGGTGCCGCCGAGGACTTCTTCGTCGCCGAGGGCTCCATACAAGACGAGCGATCCGGCCAACGCGATCAGAACGACGATTTCGAAGACGGATGTAAAACCGCCGGTGAGAAATCCGCCGAGAAACGTACTGCGGTCGTGACCGTATTGACTCGCCGCAAATCCGGCCGCGACGGCGGCGCCGGCCAGCCCGATGGCGATGTTGAGATAGCGCGGCGCGTGCCTACGCGAAAAGAGATCCGCCAACAGCACCAGCAATCCGGCGACGCCGACGATCCCGATCGGCAACAGCGCCAACCAGTCGCCGGTCGTAAACGGAAGCGCGATCACTTCGGAATCCCCTCAAATGCGGCCATGATCGCGTGCGGCTGCACGCCGACGATGACCAGCGCTGCCAACAGCGGCGCGACCGCTAATCCTTCGAGCCAATTCATATCCGGGCGTACCGGTAAATCGTCGACCGGCGGACCGTTCATTACGTCTTGGTACAGGCGGATAAAGTATGCCGATGCGAGGACGATCGCGATCAACGCGACGATCGCGGCCCACAGTCCGCCGGCTTGGTAGACGCCGATCAGAATCACGAGCTCGCCCGCAAAACCGGCCAAGCCGGGCAAACCGAGCGCGGCGACGCACGCACTGCAGAACGCTCCCGCCATGCGCGGGTTGTCGCGGCCGAGACCGCCAAGCCGAAGGACCGAACGCGTTCCTTCGCGCTCTTCGACGAAGCCCAATAGCAGAAACAGCGCGGCCGAAAACAGTCCGTGCGCGATCAGATACACCATCGCGCCTTCGAGCGCGACGCGATTGCCGATTGCGACGGCGATCAGGATCAAGCCTAAGTGCGAAAGCGACGAATACGCCACGATGCGCTTGGCGTCGTTCGCGACCAGCGCCGCGACCGCTCCGTACAACAACGAAATCGCGCCCAGTGCGATGAGCAACGGCGCGTACTCGTGCACGTAGTCCGGTAAGAACGCCAGCGCGATCGCTAGGAATCCGTACAGGCCGGCTTTGGACTGCACCGCGGAAACGACGGCAACCATCGGCGACGGTA
>JBDTKL010000027.1:0-7874 GCA_039935355.1 Candidatus Tumulicola sp. | reverse complement strand
CGCTTTCGGATCCTCACCGGGGGCCGCCGCGACGCGCTTCCGCGTCAGAAGACGTTAAGCGCGATGATCGACTGGAGCTACGACTTACTCACGCCGCAAGAACAGCTATTGTTCGCGCGTCTCGGGGTGTTCGCGGGCGGATTTGGATTGGATGCGGCGACCGCGGTGTGCGGCGGCGAGGACCTCGATGATCTCGAAATTTTCGACCTGCTCTCGTCGCTGACCGATAAGTCGTTGGTCGCGACCGACACCGCGGGCGAGCAAGAACGCTGTCATTTGCTTGAAAGCACGCGCGCCTATGCGCTGAAGAAACTTGCGGCAGCGGGCGAACGCGAGCGGTTAGCCCGTCGTCACGCCGCGTACTTTTGTGATCGGGCGCAAGATGCCGACGAGCGCGTTGGCACAGGCTCGACGGCGGCCTGGCTGACGAGCGTCGAACCGGAACTAGACAACTATCGCGCCGTGTTAGAGTGGGCACTCAAAGGCGGCCACGATCTGGCGCTGGGTGGTGCTGTGGCCGGAGCGCTAGGGTCGCTTTGGTTTCATGGTGGACTCACAGAGGAAGGGCGGTATTGGATCGGCCTAGCGCAAGTGGGCCTTGACGAGTCGATGCACCCGCGCGAGGCGGCGCGAATGTGGCGTACGCTGAGTGTGCTTTCCTCCGGCAAGCGCAAACACGACTGTGCGCAACGCGCCCTCGCGCTGTACCAATCGGTGGGTGACGACAAGGGGCAGGCTTGGGCGCTCCACGCTCTTGCACTTAGTCTCTATCAAATGGCGGGCCGCCTTGAAGAAGCGAGTGACGCGAGCGCACGCGCGCTTGCGGCGATGCACGCGGTGGGGGATGCACCGGGAGTGATTGAGTGCCTAAACATGCAAGCGATTATTCATTGGGCTCGCGGTGATATCGTAGCGGCGCGCGAGGAATACACGAAAGCGCTAGCCGCATACACCGCCTTGGGGGGAGACGAGGCCGGGGCAGCTGTGGTGCTGGGAAATCTCGCGGAGCTGGAGTTCGGAGATGGTCGGGTCGAGCGGGCAGTACGCCTTGCGGAGGAAGCCCTGGAGATCCAATCGCGTGGCAAGAACGCGTCGACGTTGGCGGCCTCTTACCTCAACATCGCCGCCTATCGCATCGCGCTGGGAGATGTGGACGGGGCGCGTGAGGCTGCTCGCACGGGGTTGCACTGGGCTCGGCAAACACGGTACGCGTTAGGCATCGTGATCGCGTTGCAGCATATCGCATTGCTCTCGGCGCTGCGCGGAGACGTGAACGATGCGGCGCGGCTCATCGGCTACGTCAATCTGCAATACAAAGAACTCGGGAGTGAGCGTGAGGCCACGGAGAAGTGGAGCTACGAGAAGCTCATAGCCGCGCTGCACGAGCACTTAAGCGAAACCGACAAAGAGAAGCTCGCGGCCGTAGGCGCGACGTGGTCGGAAGAACGGGCGATCGAAGCAGCGCACAAAGCCTGACCACAAGCACGCTAACGTGATGCTTACCGGCGGAGCGACTTTTGTCGAGCTGTAGCGGATCAACGCTTACGGAGGCCTCATGCCGGTCGAAAACCGAAAGGATACCCGTGTGCCATTCGGCGTGCTGAGGTACTCACTAAGCCTCGCATTGCAAGCGGCCGATCACGACTCGTTAAGGCGCTGACATATTGCGCCGACGCCGGAAACGGCGAGGTTTTCGCATATCCGGTGGGTGGTTTGCCGCTTGAGACGTCACGAGAACCTTCGATACGCCACTCGCTGTGACGGCGGCCGCGAAGAACTAGTATACTTTACCAAGTGTTAGTAAACGAACACCCGCGGTTGCCTGTGCGCCGGGGGTGTTCGCTTATAGCGGAGGGCCTAATGCTAGCCGAGAACGCAAGGTGCACCAGCCTGACAACTACTTTAAGGGAGTCAAGATTCAATGAATTCCCCTGGTCTTCTCAAGTGCGCCGGCGCCGTCGTCGCACTCGCGCTCGTTTCGGCCTGCGCCGGTGGATCGACGGTCTCGCCGTCAGCCGCTACGCCCAGCGTGACACGCGTCGGTAAGATGCTGTTTGTAAACGGCAGGCCGATAACGGCGGAGCGGCTGAATCCGCTACCGCGTTACGCACGGCTCGTGCCGGAAGCGAAGTCGAAAGACTACGAGTACATTTTTAACTACTATGGCTCGTATGCCAGCATTTTCAACTATCCTAAGAACACGTCGATGATCGGACAGATTAATGGCGCTGGCGGCCAAGGGTGCACGAACGTTTTGTACGGTTATGGCAAGAACATTTTCTGGAATGCTGGACGCACGGGCAACGTCATGACCGAATACCAAGTTCCGGACAAGCAGATCGAGACGCTGCCGATCGATTACGACTTCACATCCAGTTGCGCCATGAATACCAGGGGCGATCTCGCAGTTGGGATCCTCTTAAGCGATTCTTACGGTTCGGCCGGCCAGCAAGTGATTTTCGAGAAGGCAAAAGGTACGGGTAAGGTCTTCCCAACGCCGTTGTCTAGGGCGTTCTTCGCCGGTTACGATGCCAAAGGCAACCTCTTTGCCGACGGGTTCGGCCAGAGTTATTACTTTATGCTCGTCGAGCTTCCGCAGGGCCACAGGCAGAAACCGGTTACGATCACGACGAGCAACACTATCGGGTTTCCCGGCTCGGTGCAGTGGGATGGCACCTACCTCACCGTGTTCGATCAGGACACGAGTTCGCTGTATCAGTACACGGTGAGTGGAACGACGGCGACGTTGAAACACACCGTGCAGTTGACTGGAGCTAGCGACTGCGCGCAGACGTGGATCGTTCCGGGTCTGCTGTATTGCGCCGACGCGGGCACAGACGGCGGCGAGGTTTTCAAGTATCCAGCCGGCGGTTCGCCGGTTGCGACGTTCACGGGAACCTTCGTTACGCCGCTCGGTGTGACGGCGGCCGCGAAGAACTAGCATACTTCGCCGGCCTTAGTTAGCGAACGCCCCCGGTTGCCGTGAGCGCCGGGGGTGTTTTATGTATAGCGGAGGGCGTAATGCTCGCCGAGAACGCAACGACACCAAGCTTGACAACTACTTTAAGGGAGCAAGATTCATGAATTCCCCCGGTTTTCTCAAATGCGCCGGCGCAGTCGTCGCACTTGCGCTCGTTTCGGCGTGCGGAAGCGCCTCGACGGTCGCGCCGTCGGCCGCTACCGTCGCGCCGTCAGCCAAACTCAAGGCGACGTACGTAGGCAGGACGCTGTTCGTAAATGGCCGGCCGGTAACGGCGGCAAGGCTGAATCCACTGCCGCGTTACGCCGAGCTCGTGCCGGGTGGCTCGAAGTCAAATACTTACGAATACATCTTCAACGACTACGGCTCGTACGGCAGCATTTTCAACTATCCCACGAGCAACAACATGGTCGGTCAGCTTGACGGCGCGGGCGGACAAGGTTGCACCAACAGGTTGCACGGTTATGGGAAGAAGATTATGTGGAACGCCGGACGTACGAACGACGTGATCACGGAGTATACCGTTCCGGATAACAAGGTCATCAAGACGCTGCCTCTTGGCTACGATTACACCTCCAGTTGCGCCATGAATAAGAACGGCGATCTTGCAGTTGGAGTTCTACTGGGTGACTCGTACAGCCAGGGCGGCCAGGAGATCATCTTTAAGAACGCGACCGGTAAGGGTACGGTGTACAACACGCCGATGTACAAAGCGTACTTCGCGGGTTACGATCCGAACGGCAACCTCTTCGCCGACGGCGAGAATGAGTCGTATGGCTTTATGCTCGTCGAGCTTCCGAACGGCACCGGCAAAGCAGTCCAGATCAAGACTAGCAACTCCCCGGAATTTCCCGGGTCGGTACAGTGGGATGGCAAATATCTCACAGTGTTCGATCAACTCACGAATCAGATGTATCAGTATAACGTAAGTGGAACGAACGCAACGTTGAAGAATACCATCCAATTCAATGGGTCGAGTGACTGCGCGCAGACGTGGCTCGTTAAGGGCCTGATGTATTGCGCCGACGCCGGAAATGACGAAGGGTATGTTTTCAGCTATCCGGCTGGTGGTTCACCGCTCGCGACGTTTTCGGGAGACTTCGATTTCCCACTCGGCGTAACGGCGGCTAGATAATAGTTTACTTCATCAAGTAGCAACGATATAAGACAAGCCGGTCGCAAGGCGATCGGCTTGTCTTCGTGCGGATTCTTTTCGCACGTTATAAAGCAGTCGATTAAAAATTATCCGCCTGTCGTCATGACGATGATTGCACCCTCAAACGGGTCTTTGCAGCGTGGCTTTTTGCTTTGAATAGTACCTTTGACTAGCGTCGTCTTTGCGGCACGACGTTCTGCGTGGCCTGCGTTCCGGGAAGAAGTGGAATTTGTCAACGAAAAGGAGCGCGGACCTCGAAAAGTCACCGAAAAAGCAAAACGTGACCGTGCCGGTCGGAAAACGCCGGAGTTGCCAGCCTTTTTGAGCTACTAGGAGCGATCGCTAACGAAGAAGATGCGAGCGAATAGAATCGCCAAAGCCGCATGCAGCACGGTCGCCGGCCACAGCAGCAGCCCCATGAACTCGCGGCGGAACCCTACGTAGAGAAAGAAGATTGCCGCGAGCGCGTTGTACGCGAGGAGCCCGCGAACGGCTGGAGTGGCGCGGCTCGGCGGCCCGGGCTGGGGCCAGCAGGCTAGCCCCAGTGCGAGTAACGCGAAGCCGGCGACACGTCCCACTGCCTCGCCGCCGGCAGACAACTCGGTGCCTAGCAAGAGCCGCGCGACCAGCGAGGGATCGACGATGAGGACTATGCCGGTTGCCGCCTCAACGCCGGCAGAGAATGTAATGAGTTTCATTTTCGCTCCGAACCGTTCAAACTGACGGGGTTGTTTGGCTACTGTCGCGCCATGATCATATTCATGACCTCTTCACGATTCAGAAGATGGTCGGTGTCCTCACCGCTGGTCTCGATAACGACGACGTCGACGACACCGTTGAACGCACTATCTTTGGGAGGCATGTCCGGCGTAATCGGAGAGCCCCGCTTGATCCCGACGTCCGATGTCTCGTCAGCGGAGAAAACGGCGGGTACGGTCCGGTCGACGCGCCCATCTCCAACGGCTTTCCCATCGATCAAGAGCGTGACGGTTGCACCTTTGGCGAGGCCGCCGCCATCGTAGGCGAACTCCATGCGCAGCTGGTGCTTGCCCGCAGGAACCACTTGCGTTGAAGTTATGAGGAACTTCTGAAGCCCGAGGAAGTTGTAGATATATGTGAGCTTCCCGTCCTTGACATAAAACATCCAGCCGCCGCCGATACCGCCTTGAGAAAGGATCGTTCCGTTGGCAACCGTCCCTTCGGGAACGACGACCTGAGCCGTAATCGAATGGCTCTTATTCTTGACGTTGATGAGCCCGTTCTCATTGAGGCCGCCCATGCCGGTAGCGAGCACCTGCGACGTGCCGCTAACGAGTACCGGTCGACCCGCAGTATCGGAGTTCATTCGCTCCGCCATGCGATCGTCCATCGGTAAGACGCCGTTGCGCGTTGCTTCGATGATCCAAAGACGCTGCAACTCGTGCAACTTATCGGGCATCTCCTTGGAGAGGTCGTGCGCCTGCGACCAATCCTTCGTCGTGTCGTACAGTTCCCACACGTCATCGTCGAACGGCAGTGTTTTCTCCGTCATAAGCCATGGTGTGTGATGGCGCGTCACGGCCGTCCAGCCTTTGTGATAAATACCGCGATTGCCGAACATTTCGAAATATTGGGTTTCGCGCCGTTCGGCCGCGTTCGCGTCGTCGAAGTTATAGCGCATGCTCACGCCCTGCATCGGGACCTGTCCTACGCTGTTGACCATATACGGCTGCGGGAGATTCGCTGCCTCAAGAATCGTCGGCGCCACATCGATGACGTGATGGAACTGATGTCGTATCTCGCCCTTCGCCTTGATGCCTTTGGGCCATCGCACGATCGTCCCGTTTCGGGTTCCACCCCAATGCGACGCGACTTGCTTGGTCCATTGGTACGGCGTATCCATGGCGTGGGCCCAGCCAACCGCATAATGATTGTACGCTTCCACGCCGCCAAGCTTATCGATGCGCTCGGTGAGAAACTCGGGCGTTTCGAGCGCGTTCATCCCATTGAATGGAATCATCTCACTGAACGTGCCCTGGGGCGTCCCTTCGGCGGAGGCGCCGTTGTCGCCGATGATGTAGTAAATGAGCGTATCGTCGAGCGCCTCGATTTGTTGCAGTGCATCGATGAGCCGTCCGATATGGTAGTCGGCGTACGAATAGAACCCGGCGTACACTTCCATCTCGCGCGCCAGCACGCGTTGGAACTGCGGCGTTTGAGAATCCCACGATGGAATCTCTTTCGGCCGAACCGTTAGTTCGCAGTCCTTCGGAATGACGCCGAGCTGTTTTTGCCGAGCGAACGTCTCTTCGCGTAACTTGTCCCAGCCTTGATCGAATTTGCCCTTGTACTTATCGGCCCAATCTTTGGGGACGTGGTGCGGCGCGTGCGTTGCGCCCGGCGCAAAATACATAAAGAACGGCTTATCACCGGCAAGTAACCGCTGCTGTCGCACCCATGCTATCGCACGATCGGTCATGTCTTCCATGAAGTGATAGCCCTCTTCGGGCGTCTTGTCGGGTTCGGCGATTTTCGTACCCTCGTGAATCGCGGGGTACCATTGATTCGTCTCGCCGGCGATGAAACCGTAGAAGTGTTCGAATCCCGAGCCCGTCGGCCAGCGATCGAAGGGTCCCACCGGGCTCGCTTCCCATACCGGGACCTCGTGGCACTTGCCGAACTGCGCGGTCGAATAGCCGTTCAGCCGGAGGATCTCAGGAAGCGGCGCCATCGAATTGGGCCGCACGGAGCTGTAGCCCGGGGCCGAGGTCGCGATCTCGGTGATGCCGCCCATCGCAACGGTATGATGGTTTCGCCCGCTCAGGAGCGCAGCACGCGACGGGGAGCATAGGGCGGTGGTATGAAAGCGCGTATAGCGCAGCCCATCTTTCGCTACTCGCTCAGCCGTGGGCGCCTCGCACGGGCCGCCGAAGACGCTCGACGCGCCGAAGCCGACATCGTCGATGAGCACGATTAAGACGTTTGGCGCACCCTTCGGCGGCCGCAACGGCTGGATTGGCGGAAATGACGAGTCGGGATCCTTCGCATCGTATGCCATGAAGCCCGCATAGGGCTGGTCGGGAATCGGGAGCACTTCGCGCTGAACGTGTTTTGAGGAGTCCGTAGAGCCCGACATTCATACCTCCAACCTTAGGGGACGACAGCGAACAGACTTCCACTCTACAGTGGCAAGCAGCCTGCGGCTATCCGTAAAACGCAATGAGTGCGTGCGGATTACTCCCGGCCAGAGTCGACGGTTGGGAGTCTCCTCCGGTAGCCACGAAGGCCGCGGGGGCAAGCGAAATCATCCCGTAATCATCAAATGTTGGAGGATGCCTTATGACGGAATTTCCGAACGCGGCAGCTCAGTTGGGTACGCTTTCTCCTGTGAGCGCCCAATCCAATAATTCATCGTCCGACGATACGAGCACGACCCTCACGTCAAGAGGGCACGCACACCTCGTTTAGTTCGATGAAGCAGATCGGTGCCGGTTTCTTGAATGTCGGTTACGCTGAAACTGGGCCTCCGAACGGACCCGCAGTCATCCTACTTCACGGGTGGCCGTACGATATTCAGAGTTACGTCGATGTCGCTCCGACATTGGCAGCGGCGGGCTATCGAGTCATCGTTCCGTATCTGCGTGGCTATGGAACAACGACGTTCCTTTCGAGCGCGACGCCGCGAACGGGGCAACAGGCGGTGGAGGCGCTCGATACCATCGCACTTATGGATGCGCTGAAGATCAAGAGCGCTATCTT
>JBDTKL010000026.1:0-3660 GCA_039935355.1 Candidatus Tumulicola sp. | reverse complement strand
GAACAGCGTTACATCGATGGTGAAATCGAGCAATACCGCCCAGCCCGCGATAAAACCGAAGATATCGCCCAGGCCGCGCAGCACGAAGTACTGGCCGCCACCCGCGACCGGATAGGTCGCTGCCAGTTCGGTATATGCGAGACCGATGCAGACGTAGACGATGCCTGCAAACAAAAACGCGACGTTGGTCGCGCCGGCGGCCGCCGCCAATACGAGGCCGAGTCCGACGAAAATATCGGCACCGACGTCGGAGTATCCCCACGAAAACGAACCCCACGGGGTGACAGAGCGGCGTAGTTCGGGTTTGGAGGCGGGCACGAGATTCCCTTAAAAGGCGTCGCGCAACAGCCGAACGCGTCCGGCATCGAACGCGACGATGTCGAAGCGCATGCTCCGGCCGGGAGCGACGATCTGTGCGTAGTCGGCCGCGATGCGCCGCAGCGTGCGGCGCTTGCGCGCATCGACCGAGGCGACGGCCGAACCATACGACTTGCCGTCGCGGCGCCGAACCTCGACGATCACCAGCGTGGTGCCGTCCAAGCAGACCGCGTCGATTTCGCCGCCCGGCACCCGGACGTTGCGCTCGAGCACGCGGTACCCGCACGACGTAAGAAATTGAACGGCGGCATCTTCTCCGGCACGGCCCTTCTCGGTGCGGCTAAACGGTTTCACGTTCCTCCGCGAAGTCCAGTGCTAACTGCGCGTCGCGAACGCGCGCCCAGCCGGCGCGGTGATGAACGCTCGGACCGTGTTCCCGTAACGCGAGGATGTGCTCGGGCGTGGCGTAGCCTTTGTGATGCGCGAATCCGTAGCGATCGTCTTCGCGATCGAGTTCGACTAAGAGCGCATCGCGGTAGACCTTCGCAACGATAGATGCCGCCGCCACGATCGCGCAACGCGCGTCGCCGCGAATCAGCGGTTCTTGCGGCCCGGCATACGAACGAATCCGCACCGCGTCTGTGATCAAATATTCGGGCGCGCACCAGAGCGCCGCGATCGCCCGTTCCATCGCCAACACGCTAGCCCAATAAATGTTGAGCCGGTCGATCTCGGCCACGCTGCACACGCCGACACCCCATGCGACCGCGCTGGTTTTTACGATCTCTGCGATCTCGATACGCAGCTCCGGACGAACTTGCTTGGAATCGTTGAGACCGTGAATGAACAACGGTTTCGAAGCGACGACGCAGGCCGCGACGACCGGTCCGGCCAGCGGTCCGCGTCCCACTTCGTCGACGCCGGCGACCAGGGTAAAGCCCTTTTCGCGCGCGGCCGATTCGAACTGATGCATCCGGTGCAGCCGCCGGCGCTCGCGCTCGTAAGCGTTCTTCGTCTTACGTTGTTTTGGGTTCATCGACGACTTCGAACGTCAAGCGTCCGAACGTTCCTTCATTGAGCGCGCTCATGTATGCCGTTGCCGCATTGTGCAAATCGTACTCGCCGCCCCGCCGCACAAAACCGCGCGCGCGGGCGAATTCCTCGAGGTCGGGTATGGAAGTGCGGCCGTGCTCGGTCGCCCAGGCGTGAAACGCGGCCACGACCTCTTCGGCATCGAAGCGGTCGCGCGGCACCGCATTCGAAATGGCGAGTTTCCACTGCGCGTCCGGCGTCGCGATCTTCGGCACGAGTATGCCGGGCGTGTCCATCAGTTCGATGCCGGGCGCGAGCTTGAACCATTGCAGCTGCCGCGTAACGCCGGCGCGATTTTCGGTCTTTGCGACGCCCTTGCGCAACAGCGCGTTGACGATCGTGGATTTGCCGGAGTTGGGCAGGCCGACGATGAGCGCGCGCGACGCTTTGCCGGTGCGCCGGATGTCTTCGATGGTTTTACGCAGCGCCGTGACGCTGCCGATCGACCGCCCGTCGACCGCTGCGGCGGAGACTCCCTTTGCGGCGAACCACTCCAGCCAACGTTTGGTCGCGTGCGGATCGGCGAGATCTTCGCGGTTGAGCGCCACGAGGTGCCTGCGCGAACCGATCATGCGCAAGAGGTCGGGATTGCGCCCGCTGCGCGGCACGCGCGCGTCGACGACTTCGATGACGGTATCGATCAGCTTGAGGTATTCGGACATGCGGCGCATCGCCGCGACCATATGTCCTGGATACCATTGAATCGGCCGTTCGAGCTGCGTGGGCATGGCTTATAACGTTCCCACTATAGAGTGCCCATATCGGCGGGCGGCCAAATGCCGGCCAGCGCCCGGCCGATCAACTGGTCGTCGGGCACCGGGCCGAAGACGCGCGAGTCCTCGCTGCCGGCGCGGTTGTCGCCGAGCACGAACACGTCGCCCTTCGGCACAGTGATGGGCGCGAACGACCGGCCGTCGGAAAAATGCACGTACGGTTCGGCCAGCGGCGTGCCGCCGATCGAGACGATGCCCCGGTCGATACGAATACGATCGCCCGGCAATCCGATCACGCGTTTGATGTACACGGCTCGCGCGCCCTCATCGTGCCGGAATGCGACGATGTCGCCGCGTTTGGGCGCCGCAAATTTATACGCGAAGGTGTTCACGACGACGTACTCACCGGACGAAATGTGGGGTGCCATCGAGAGGCCCGAAACTTGCGACGTTCGCACGAAAAATGCGGCGACGATAAGGGCAAGGACGGCCAGTTGAAATGCGATGTTCGCGAACGACCGCCACGACAGCAATCGGGTCACGGACGAGGGTGTTCGCGGTGCTAGAGGATACGGGCCTGCGAAAACGGCCAGAAGATCAAAAACGCGCGGCCGGTGAAGCCGGCCCGGTCGCCCGCACGCGCGCCGGTCGCAAAACGTCCGGTAAGCTGTGCGAATCCCCAGATATGCGAATCTTCGGAGTCGTTGCGATTGTCGCCAAACATCATAAAGCAGTTTGCCGGAATACGATCGGGCGCGGTCCACTGCGATTTCGGTGGCACGTTCGCCGACGATGAATCGAGCCGCTCCCAGTCGCCGCCGATCTCCTTGACGAAGATGCCGTAGTCGCGAATTTGTAAGTCGTACTGCGGTTTTTCTGCGATGTACGGTTCGCTGAGCGGGGTGCCGTTCACATAGACGGTGCCGGAGCGCACTTCCAGGCGGTCGCCCGGGCGGCCAATCACTCGCTTGATAAAGTCGTCGGTCGTCGGTACCGGCGGTGGGAAGACGACGATGTCGCCGCGGTTCGGAGTGTGGAACCGATATTCGAACTTGTCGACCAGCAATACGTCGTGAATCTGCAACGTCGGTACCATCGATGCGGTCGGAATGTAGTAGGTGCGCGCGACGAACGTGATCAGCACCCACGCCGCCAGTCCGGCGATGATGAACGGGTCGAGAAACTCTTTGGCGACGGCCGAGCTTCGACCGCTCGATCCCGCGACGACCGGACGCAGCGATAAGACGATGCGAACGAGCGCGATGACCGCGACGATGATGAGAAGTTCTTGCGGCGTCATGACAGGTGCGTCGGGCTTTCCGTTCGGGCTAGCGTAAAATGTGAAATCTGGCCCACGGCCACAGAGTTAGGAACGCTCGTCCGGCAAAATGCGCGCGGACCTTTCGGCCGGACAACGGCCCCGATGCATACCTCCCCGAGGTTTGCGCGAAGCCCCAAACGTGCGAATCGTCCGAGTAATTTCGGTTGTCGCCGAGCATGAAATAGAATCCTTCGGGGACTCGATTGGGAGCCTGCC
>JBDTKL010000025.1:0-3210 GCA_039935355.1 Candidatus Tumulicola sp. | reverse complement strand
CCTCTCGAACGCGACTCCAGACTTCATTTAGCCAGAGGAGGCAGTATGATCGAGAACGGACGATTACATCGTTCGCTCGTCGGCGTGGGCTTGACGGCCGCGATGCTGACCGGTTGCAGCGGCTCGCAGAGCCAACTGGCCGTTCCGCAGGCCGGTCCGGCCGCGAAGGCCGTGCAACGCGCACACCCGCACGACGAGAAAACGACCGCATTTACCGTCAGTGGCCGCAACATCGAGCTCGACGGTACTCCCTTTTTCATCAAGGGCGTAGATTACGGCAACACGCAGATCGACGCATACGCCGACTCGAATCCGCTCGACAACGCCAACGAACCGATCTGGGGACCGGACCTCGACGCGATGCGCGCCGCCGGCGTTAATGCCGTCAAGGTCTACAACGTTACGCTCGACAGTTTCAAGCCGTACGAGCCCATCATCGGCGCCTTTAACAAGCTCAAGCCATGGCAGACGGGCAAGATCAACAAGTTCCTCAACAAAGCGTGGAACGGTGGCAACCACCCGATCTACGTGGTGCTGAGCGTGTTCTTCGGCGGAGCCAATGCGAACCAACCGAAGTATCTCGACGCGCTCAACAACGTCTACAAGTTGATGGCGACCGAATACGGCAACTATCCTGCCGTGATGGGCGTGTCGATCGGATCCGAAATCAACAGCGAAGAGTTCATCAACCAAAAGGGCTGGTGGAAGAATCTGAACGAAATCGTCAAGAGCACCCACGACGGTTTCACCGCCGCCGGTGGTCAGAAGATTACCACCACCACGATGGTCGACGACGGTTTGAAAACCGTCAGAGCCGGCGAACTCTCCGGTTTCAAAGTCGACACGTGGGGACTGGATGTCTATCGCGGGCGCTCGATGAAAGACATCTTCCCGCAGATTTCCAACTCGACGGAGAAACCGGAAATCATGGCCGAGTACGGCGCTTCCGCAGGCTTTTATCCCAAATCCAGCGCCACGTACGATGAATCGAACGGACGTTGCGACAACTATCCGGACGGCACGAGAACGCCTCCCTACTTTGGGTTGCCCGCCCCCCGTCCGTGGGAAGGCATTCGGGAACTCCCCAAAACCGGAAACCCCCAAATGTCGTATCTCGAGAATCTCATAACGTCTAACGCGACCGAGATTTACGAGCATCGTGCTACGACCGGAACCGGCGTCACCAGCGGCGGATTCTACTTCGAGTGGAACGACGAGTGGTGGAAGGCCGGCTGGCCGCATAGCCACATCGGCGGTTTCGAAGGCAATCAAATTATTGCTAACGCGAACTTCCCGGGCTGCTACGACGATCAAGCGTGGTTCGGTCTGTACGACGAGAAGCGCGCCAGCGCCGGCGATAAGCCGTTCCCGGATCGCAACCCCGACATTCGCACCGCTCGTCCGACGTTAAAAGCACTGCAAGCGGTCTACGATCTAGAACCGTAACCGGAACCGTCGCTTTCGCGACGACTGGTTAACGCAGAGCCGCCGGAGTCCAACCCCCGGCGGCTCGTTCAATTCACGAAGATTTACGCCGAGCGCGGTATCAGCGTAACGATCAGATCGACCCCGCCCTCGCCTAGCCGCACCGTTTCGACGACGTAGGAGCGAACCGCGCCGGTGTCGTCTTCCAACTCGAGCGATTTGGGCGGATGTTTCCAACGCTCACCGGCCGCTGGAAGTTTCGATTCGTTTCGCCGCGACAGCGCGATGTATCGTTCGGATGCGACCGTCACGGTATGGGTGTCATCGACGAAGCACAGCGCCAGCGGCGTCCGAATAACGGCGGCGTGCAGCGCCTCGAGCGTTTCGCGCGTCGTCACTAACTCCACTTCTCGTTCGCGCACCGATATTTCAAGTTCGTTGGAGCGTGCGCCCAACTCTTCGTTGGTGGTGTTGAGTTCTTCGACGGTCGCTTGCAGCTCTTCGTTCAGCGTTTCCAGCTCCTCGCTCGTCGCCTGCATCTCTTCGTTGAGCGTTTCAACCTCTTCGGCGGCAGCTTCGGCTTCCTCGGCTGAGATCAGCAGATGTTCGTTTGCGCTGCGCAAGTCGGCATTGGCAGTCGTCAATTCGTCGTTGGCCTCGATCAGCAACTTTTGCCGCCCTTGCAGCTCTGAAGTGTGCGCTTCCAAACGCCCGAGGCTGGCTTCGTTTTCGGTGTTGCGCGTTTCCAACGATTGTAGGCGCATTGCGTTTTCGGTCGTCTCGGTCACCAGCACGAACAAATTCTCGACGCGGCCCTCGCGGTCCGACGTGCGGTCCGGAAAACAAGCGATCTGCAGATAACGGATAGCTCCGCTGAGCAAGTCGGTGATCTCGATTTGTCGCTGCGAGCCCGTCGTTTCGTTGCGAAATGCCGCATCGAGCGCGCCTTTGATGTCGCTGGACGGCACGTTAGCGCTGTGGACGAGGTCTTCGCCGATACCCTGCCCGTGAATGCCCAGCATCGAGCGTGCGGCCTGATTGATCGTAGCGATGTCGTAGTTGCGGTCGACCACCACCACACCGAATCCCGATTCGAAGAGAAATGCGCCGAGACGATCGACCAGCGACCAGCGCGGCGGGGCGGTTTCGCCCGCGTTGCGGCGCGCCGAGCCCAGCGTGGTCGCAACGCGCCGCGGCGCCGGCCGCTCTCGGATGGTCGCTCCGTCCGCGATTGCCGGGGCCGGAATGAGTAAGCGTTCGCCCTGCCGCTGAAAGATCTTGAGCGCCGGCTGGACCGTGTTGAAGTAGCGCGACAGCGGATTTGCGGTCTCCGATTTGCCTAAGATCAGATAGCCATCCGGCCGCAAGGAGAACGCGAACAGTTGGAGGGTGCGCTGCTGCAGTTCTTTTGTGAAGTAGATTAATACGTTGCGGCATAGCACCAAATCGATGCGCGGAAACGGCGCGCGCTGTCCCAAGTCGTATTCGCCGAATACGGTGAGGTTGCGGATGCGTTTCTTGATTTGGTAGGCGTCGTCGAGCCGCACGAAATATTTTGCGACGAGCGCAGGCGGCATTTCTTTTAATGCGCCGGCCGGGTAAATGCCGCGGCGTGCGAATGCGATCGCTTCCGTGTCGAGGTCGGTGGCGAAAATGCGTATCGGCATCGTTTCGACGTCGTCGCCCAACAGTTCGGCCAGTGCGATCGCTACCGAGTAGGCTTCCTCGCCGGTCGCGCATCCGGCCGACCACAGGCGCAATTCGCTCCGAGTCGTGCGCGCGTGC